>JBAWYZ010000393.1:0-2170 GCA_037143255.1 Leptolinea sp.
CGAAAGCTGTATGCTGAACTGCCTGAGAGCAAGATCCGCGGTTATAAACCAGGGCGTTTCTCGTTTAATGTGCATGGCGGGCGCTGTGAGGCTTGCCAGGGACAGGGCATGCTGCGAATTGAGATGCAGTTCCTTCCGGATATTTATGTTCCGTGTGATGTCTGCCACGGTACTCGCTTTAACAGGGAAACTTTGCAGGTGCATTTCAAGGGTAAATCAATCGCAGATGTATTGGATACAACGGTTGAAGAGGGTGTTGAAATATTTGCTGCCTTTCCAAATATGGTCAACAAGCTTGCGCTGTTGCAGGAAGTTGGACTGGGATATGTCAAAATTGGGCAACCCGCCACCACGCTTTCGGGTGGAGAGGCCCAGCGTGTCAAACTGGCCAAGGAGTTATCCCGCCGGGCAACCGGGCGGACCCTCTATGTCCTGGATGAACCCTCCGTCGGGTTGCACGCTGCGGATGTCCACAAACTTATCGAAGTTATACAACGTCTGGTCGATTCGGGTAACTCGGTATTGATCATCGAACACAATCTCGATATTATTAAAGTAGCCGACTGGGTCATTGATCTTGGCCCTGAAGGTGGTGACCGTGGCGGAAAGCTGGTTGCAGAAGGTCTTCCTGAGCAGATCATGCAGGTGGAAGAGAGTTATACCGGCCAGTTCTTGAAAGTGCATCTTGCGCACTGAGTTTCAAGAAAATGCCCTTCCCAGACATGTTGCGTAATTTGACCGCAAGCAACATTTTTCAGGTAGAATACATCGGATAGACAGGACACAACCTGTTTGCTTAGTGTCAAGGAAAGGTAAATTTTATGACTGATGAAACTCCCTCCATGCCTCCCAAGAAACCCAACAAAGTATTTTTGAAACCGGTGTCATCTCTGCCTACCAAAGATCCTGCTTCCACGATTTCGTCCTACCGCAAACGCCAGCAGTTAGGCCCATTTATTATCTGGGGCGTGGTTGTTTTGATGCTGGTTGCGGGTATTATTTTGTTGGCAGTCTGGTTGGCCAGTGGTAATGGGCCTAAGATAACGTTGTTTGCAACCGAAACCCCAACCACCACAGTCACTCCAACGCCAACTGCCACCGCCACCTTTACCCCCACCGTCACTGAAACCCAGACGCCAACTCAAACTGTCCCGCCCACCCCGAGTGAACCGTTTGAATATACTGTTCAAGAGGGTGATTACCTTTCCACGATTGCCGATAAATTTAACCTGGGCGACCTGGGGCTACAAAAGCTGTTTGTTTTGAACCCCGAGATTGATCCGGGCACAGCAAATGTAAGTATTGGACAGAAAATCAAGATTCCAAACCCGGATTATCAACTACCGACCAACACTCCCATTCCTGCCAATTTACCGATCGGTACGAAAATCAATTATGTTATCCAATCCGGAGATACAATCGCCGGGATTGCATCCTTGTTCAACAGCACCTTTGAAGATATTCTGAAGGAAAACAAGATCACGGATGCGAATAAAATCTTTGTTGGTCAAAAATTAGTGATACGTGCTAATCTGGTCACGCCAACCAATCCACCCCGACCGACAATCACCCCGGGCCCTTCTCCCACGCATCCATCTCCGTTTACGGCAACCCCTCCAGGCGGTGCTCCTGCTCCCACAGTAGCCCCAACACCCACTAAATAAAACAGCATAAGCCCCTGCCAACCTTTTTTGGCAGGCGGTTTCCGGGCTAGCAATTCACAGATTGGCTTTATCGTAAGAGGTTTGGGTGTTTTTTCTGGCTGTTTTGGGCTGGACAAAATACAGGCCCTCACGTATAATTCGACCCCGCTGTACTGGAATCATTTTTGGAGGAATTACTTTGGCAAATATCAAGTCTCAGATCAAGCGCAATCGTCAGAACGAAAAACGTCGTTTGCGCAACCGTATCTTCCGCGGCGCTGCTCGTGCTGCCGTTCGTGATGCCCGCGCCACCATCGAAACTGGCAAACCCGATCAGGCTACCGTGCTTGAAGCCATCAGCCGCCTGGACAAGGCAGTTGTAAAGGGCGTTATTCATAAGAATAATGCTGCTCGTCGCAAAAGCCGCCTGATGAAGGCCATGGCCGCGGCACAGACCAAGTAAGCTAACTGCATTCTGATGTCACTTACGACGGAAGCAGCCTGCTTCCGTCTTTGTGATTCTAAGC
>JBAWYZ010000394.1:0-2165 GCA_037143255.1 Leptolinea sp.
TGGTGTAGTCGTAGTCGTAGTTGTTGGTGTACTCGTAGTTGTTGTTTGTGTTTGTGTTTGTGTTTGTGCTGGTGTTGGTGCTGGTGTTGGTGAACTGCTATTAGCCCAGCCGCTGCTGAAGGCAATTGCAATCTGCCGAATAACCCCGGCCCAGTGTTCCCTTTGGTGGGCGGTCATTAATTTGGAATCGCGCACGCCATGCAGAATATTCATCAATTCGGGTTGGTCAAATGGCAATATCACCGCCCCGGCTGTAACCGGACCAGCCCAGGCGCCTCGGCCGGCTTCATCCACTCCGGCAATAATCTTTTTCCCGGCTAGCCACAATGCACTTTCGAAGTGCAAATTCGGCCAGGTAGGTGTAGCCGTTTTACCGACTGGCCGGGTCATACATGCCCCTGGCTGCATTGCGCCGGATCACCAGCAAATCTGCTCCCATGCGCAGCGAATCATCCACCAGGCGCACGCGGCTGTCTGGGTTAAAATACCACGGGACCGGAATTTCGATGATGGAATATCCCAACCGGCGGGCAATAAAAAGCACTTCCACATCAAAAGACATGCCTGTGAGGGTTTGTTTTTGAAAAACATCTTCTGCGCAATGGGCAGAGAATAATTTGAATCCGCATTGCGAATCCTGAAGGCCGGGTAAAGCTGCCCTACGTACCATCGCATTAAATATCCGCCCGATAAAGTGCCTATAGGCTGGTTCGTTATAACGAACCGCGCCCGGGGCTTCGCGTGAACCAATGACGATATCAGCATTGTGCACAGAAGGTGGCAAAAATCGATTTATTTCTTCCACCGGCATTGAAAAATCGACATCACAGAAGATGCGAAATTCCCCACTGGCTTTTAACATCCCAGTGCGGACGGCTAATCCTTTTCCGCGCTGATCTTCATGAAAGGTCGAGAAATTGACATGATTCTGGCAAAATTGGCGGGCAATATCATACGATCGATCGTTGCTACCATTTTCCACGATAATCACTTCACCGGCGTAAGACTGTACGGCAAGAAATTCAGAAACCTGCTGCAATGTTATTGGCAGCCGGTTTTCTTCATTATGAACAGGAAGAATGATGGAGAGGAACGGGGATTGTTTTGCAGATTTCATACTGTCCCCGAAATTAACGGGGGATCAAATTAGAATAGTGGCGCGCCTTGTATATCGTCGTTATCATTGTGGTGCTGCCCGGTGATAATAACTTCTTTTCCAGTTGGGCCGGCGATAATAATCGGCATGCTGATTTCAAAAGTACTTGCCAGATTCGGAATTCGTCTGCCAATAGCAAATATTTTTCCGGTGCGCAGTTTTTGGAGTAATTGATCTCTGCTCAGCAAAATTAAATCCGAAAAGGATGGTCCACGCTTTTCGTACATGCGAACCATGTCTATCATTCCGGATGGTGTGTACCGAACCGATTCGATTACCCCGTCAAAATTTTTCTGCGGCATATCTCAGTTTCCATTCATGCTAGATCAAAAACAGTCGGGGTGGGCGGACTTGAACCGCCGGCCCCCGCGTCCCAAACGCGGTGCGCTGCCAACTGCGCTACACCCCGGCTGGTAGAGTATAATCCGGAAATCATGACTCCGTCAAGGAAAAACCCAGGATGAGATGTTGGCACGCCATTCCCGACCAAATGAAGGCCGCCGGTAGCAGGTGGATTGAAGTATTGTTGGGTCTGGCATTAGTCCTATTGCTCTGCGCTTGTTCTTCACAGAACGCATCAGCCGGTCCCATTCTGCCTGCCTCCTCTACGCCTGGGCAATTCGTGCAAGAAACTAGCCTTCCTGAGGTACAAATTACGCCACCGGTCGTGAAGGCTTCACTAACCCCTAACCCTACTCCGGCCACCTGCACTAAAACAAGAGGGAAATTCGATAACATAGAAGTCCCCAACACATCACTCACTTATCCTTTGAAGGTGAAAGTCTATTTTCCGCCTTGCTATACAGATAAACCCTATAAACCATATCCTTATATAGTTATGATCCACGGTATGACTTATAAAAACGATCAGTGGGATCGACTGGGGGCAGATGAGGCAGCGGATGAATTCATTTCCTACGACGAAGCTCCCCCGTTCCTTATCTTTATGCCGTATGAAGAGCAAACCACCGGCAATTTATATGAAGATGGTTTTGGGGATGCCATTACC
>JBAWYZ010000395.1:0-2150 GCA_037143255.1 Leptolinea sp.
AAGCGTTTAGAATACCAAAACCGGAATTGTATGGTAATTTGATGGTGCGGATCATGGGAGCCAGAACAACCATGCCAAATAAGCCGTACACTACAGAAGGAATCCCTGCTAATAATTCCACTGCCGGGCGGAGTACCTCGCGGACAGCATTGGGTGCAATCTCTGCCAGTAGAATAGCCATGCCGATAGAAATCGGAACGCCAAGGATAACCGCCCCCAATGTGGAAAGGATGGATCCAACTACCATGGGAACCAATCCAAATAATCCGTCTTCGTTACCCACGACTCCCCCTGGGCGCCAGATGGTGCCTACGAGCATGTTGTTTAACCCTATCTTTTGGATTGCATCCAAAGATTCATTTAATGTGAAAATAATAATAAGAAATACAACAATAATGGCACTAAATGCAAACCCTAACAAGAGATAACGCATTACCTGATCAACAAGTTTTCTCTCCCGCGGATGAGCAGCGAAATAATGACTGGTTTTGGACAATCCATACAACATTGCAACCGGGATGATACCCGTGAATACGATACTGCTCAGCATCCAAAATACGACTTTAAAGATGTCCCCCACAGAAAGAACATGTTCTCCGCCAAAGATCACCCCGCAACCCTGAAAAATAATCATCGTTACGTAAGAAATTCCAACGACGGTTAAAAGCAGCATAACAAATATGCGTGCCCAGTCTTGAAAAGTCCAAATCCCCCAGGCGAGGATAAACGCCAGGATAGATACAACCATTGCGGTAGATAAAATCTGGAAGGCTGGCAACTTGGTTGATGACTGGAATGTCAGGTATATGCCATATACAAAAGCCACAACCCCGCTCAGACCAATCAAGGCAGCGATTATGCTTATGATCAGGGGCTGGCGAAAGTTTTTCTTAGAGATTACGCTGATTTCATTCATGGTATCACACCACTTTTCAACATCATTTTTGGTCGGAATTTTGCACGGAACATGGGCAAGATCATTCTTGCCCATGTCTATCATATATATTTACTAAAACTAATTTATTACTTGACTGTCATGTATCCTTCTGCGACAACAAGTTTTTGACCTTCATCTGATAAGATGTAGTCGATAAATGCCTTCGCCAGAGGTTTGGGGTCGCCCTTGGTAAGCATATTGAGTGGGCGGCTAACCTTGTAAGTGTTATTCTTGACATTTGCAACAGTGGGTTCAATTCCGTCAAATTTGAGGGCTTTGATACTGCTGTCCAGGAAACCAAAGGACAGGTATCCAATCGAATTTTCAGTAGTGGCAATCGTAGTGCGAATCTGTCCATTGGACTGCTGCAGGATGGCTTTCTCGAAGATCGGTGTCTTCACATCCTTACCATTGGCATCCTTGGCTAACATAACCAGGTCTTCGAACGCTGTACGGGTTCCAGAACCTTCTTCGCGGGATACGATCGTGATCGGTGCATCAGGACCGCCCACGTCTTTGAAGTTGGTTACCTTGCCTGAGAAGATATCGCGTATTTGATCCCGGGTGAGACCATCGAGCTTGACATTTGGGTTGACTACTACGGCGATACCATCGAAAGCAATCGTGATTTCCTTGAGATCAGGATACTTCTTCTTTTCTTCATCCTTGAGGGCGCGTGAAGCATTTCCAATTTCCACTGTGCCGTCGCCAGCAGAGGTGATTCCAACACTCGTGCCACCGCCCTGAATATCAATCTTGACACCAGTATTTGCTTTGGTGAATTCGGCTGCCAGTTTCTCTGCCAAAGGTTGAACCGTGGTTGAACCGGCTAATTGTAATTGACCTGAAAGTGCAGAAGCAGCCGGAGCAGACTGAGCCTGGGTTTCTTCTTTGATAGAGATGTAGCCTTCAGTTACAACAACTTTCTGACCCGCATCTGAGAGGATATAGTCGATGAACGACTTTGCCAGAGGCTTGGGGTCGCCCTTGGTAAGCATATTGAGTGGGCGACTAACTTTATAAGTCTTATTCTTGACATTTGCAACAGTAGGATCAACTCCCTCAAATTTGAGGGCTTTGACGCTGTTATCCAGGAAACCAAAGGACAGGTATCCAATCGAATTTTCAGTAGTGGCAAGTGTAGTGCGAATCTGTCCGTTGGACTGCTGCAGGATGGCTTTCTCGAAGATCGGTGTCTTCACATCCTTACCAT
>JBAWYZ010000396.1:0-2147 GCA_037143255.1 Leptolinea sp.
GCAGACCAGGCGATGTACCTGGATAAAATGGAAAAGAAAAAGGGTGGGCTGTAAGAAAACGAAAATCACAAACCCTAAGGGTTTTAAGGCGCAGATTCACTCTGCCCCTACCTCACAATTGTGCAGTGGCGGACGGCCGCGCGCACTGGATGTACTTTTCCATGTGTCCGCCCCTACCGAACGACTATCCATCTCAGGGAATTGCCTACACGCAACCATAACCGTAGTCCTGCTTTACGGGCTTACACCCCCACCGGCTCCGATTCGGTATCCGGCTCCTTTTCAAACAAACGCATCAAAACCACGCCGCCCAAAATTAGCACACTGCCGCCAATTTGTATAACCGATAATTGTTCAGCCAGCACAACATAAGCAATGATGGCTGTAAAAACCGGCTCTGTCGAAAGAATCAGATTGGCTACACTGGAAGGCAGGTAGCCCAGGCTGACATTATATAGCCCATACCCTACCAGGGTCGGTCCGGCGCCCAGCAAGAAAAGTAACCCCCACCCCACCCAGGCATTGCCAAGCCAAAACATTTCTGACGGTTGGGCGGCTGTCCCTGGCAACCTGCCAGCGGCCAATAGGTTGAACATTAGAAGGAAGAAGGTGGCAAAACTGAAGGTATATAGAATGGTTGTCCAGGTGTTCAAGCGGCGCTGGGCTGCAGAACGTCCCATCAGGCTGTAGACGGCATACGCCAACCCGGTTAGGACTCCGGTAGAAATGGCCAGCAAATTGGTGCGCCAGACGGCGGCATCATACGCCCCGGCTACCAGTACGCAACCGCCCAGGCTCAGAATTACTGCCAGCAATTTCACCCAACCGAGGGTTTCTTTTAACAGCCACCAGCCCAGGATTGCCGTAAATGCCGTCGAAGAATACGACAGCACCGTGGAAACCGCCGCCCCATTCAGCACTACTGAGGTCGTCCACAGCGAGTTGAAAACCGCCAGTACCAGGCCGTAGATCAGAAAATACAGCAGGTCGCGGCGCTGAACGCGCAACCAGGCCGGCCGGGTACTCGCAAGCACAATCAACAGAGTAATGGCGACGAAACCGTCGCGCCAAAATGCCAGCACCAGCGCCGGCATTTTGTAATTCACCGCAAGGTGACGGATAAGGATGGCAGTGGTCGAAAGGATCACCGAGCTGGTCAGGGCAATGAAATACCCGCGGGTCAGGCGGGCGGCAGGAGTGGTTATCGAATTCATAGATTGTTATTCTAACCGAAACCCAGCCGGTTTAACAAACTTCTTAATTTTCCTTATTGTATTTGATAATACAAAGTGCTACACTAATTAAGATTGTTGGGGGATTGCAGATTTAGCGTGAATTTTTCGGTCTGAAATTTTATTGGTAGAAACGAGCAGTTTGCAGGTTTTGGCCATTATTTTAGGTCGGAAAGAGGCAATCTATTTGACCCAACCTTTTTCAACCCCGGTATCATCCCAACCTAAACCAGATTTATGGGAATACGGCTGGATTGCGTCTTCATTTAAGTACCTAACCAATTTTGCAGAATGTCTGGTAGAAATTAAAGCAGGGAGGTAGCATGGCAAAACAAGTTTCCCCTCAAAAGTCTAAATCCCGTTTTTGGATGGGCTGTGGGATTGCCGTCATTGTGGTTCTTTTTCTAACGCTGGTTACTGCTCTTGTCCTGTTCTTTCTCAACTCTCGAAACTGGCAAAAAGAGCAGGCGCTCCATGTCAGTATCCTTACGCCGGAGACCGGCCTCCTGGTAGAAGTTCAGACCCCAGTCGAGCTCCAGGCAACCGGAACCAATCCGGATGGAATTACCCGTCTCGAACTATATGCCGACGGTACATTAATCTCCGCCCAGGATAGTTCAGAAGCGCAAGGCGAAAATCCGCTTTTGCTTGCCAACATCTGGACGCCAATCACCACCGGACGGCATGCCCTGTTAGCACGTGGATACAGCGCCGCGAATAAATTCACCGATTCCAATGTTATCTATATTGATGTCAGCGAAGCAAAGGCAAAATCACTGGATGTTGACTCAATCAGCCACGCTGAAGGGGCAGCAAACCCCAGCCTGGCAGATATTGCCGCGGCCTACGGAGTTACACCGGATGAATTGGCCCGCCTAAACCCATCCATAAGCGGAACCGACCCCACCATCCCCC
>JBAWYZ010000397.1:0-2145 GCA_037143255.1 Leptolinea sp.
TGATGTTCCACTTCTGGTCGGGCGAGGTCACTACATCGGGGATCGTTCTGCTATCGCTGACCCTGCTCGCTTCATTGTTTGTCGATCGGCCATGGTGCAAGTACGCCTGCCCATATGGGGCTGTGCTGGGGGTGTTCAACCTGTTCTCCATCTTCCGCATCCGGCGTCAGGAATCAACCTGCACATCCTGCACCCTTTGCACGCGCGTATGCCCGATGAACATTCCGGTGGATAAGATGAAGTCTGTACGTGACCACCAATGCATCCGCTGCCTGGAGTGCACATCCGAAGCGGTATGCCCGGTGGGCGATACGGTCGAATTGGTGGCTGGGAAATAATGGAAACACAGAGGAAAAATATGATCATCAAATCAAAATTACTGGCAATTATTGTGTTTGTCGTTATGTTTGGCGGCATCTATGGCACATCGCTCCTGGGGTGGTGGAATACCGGCACCAGCAAGGAACCTTCGCTGATCACAAGCGGGGAGGCGGCCGGAAGGCCCGACCCGGCGGATATCCGCGGGTCGTACAACTTTAGCGATATTGAAAAAAGTTTTGCAGTACCCGCTACGGACCTGGGCGCTGCCTTCAACCTGCCAGCAGGCACAGATGCCGCGACGTTCCAGGTGAAAGGCCTGGAAACCCTTTATGAGGCTGAGGCCGCGACTGGCAAGGAAATTGGAGCCGATTCGGTGCGTCTATTCGTTGCCGATTATACCGGGCTTCCTTTCACTGCAGCCAGCGACATTTGGCTTCCGGGGTCTGCGGTAGACATGCTTAAAAAGCGTGGAAATCTGACAGCTGAACAGGCGCAGTACCTGGACGCCCATAGGATTGAAATTAGCGGCAGCAGCGCAGTTGCTGATCCGGGAACGGCCAGTCCGGCTGCTCCGGCCCTAGAAAAAACCATTCCAACGGCCGCCCCCGCAACCGGCAGCACGCCAGCTCCGGCAGTTTCAAAGACCGAGCCTGCGGCGGATGCCAGGATCGTAACTGGAAGCACTACGTTCCAGCAAGTGCTGGATTGGGGTGTGAAGCAGGCTGCAATTGAGAAAATTATTGAAGGGCCGATGCCCGACCCGGCAGGGATTGTGAAGGACTATATCACCGGCAAAGGCCTGGAATTTGCGGCGTATAAATCGAGTTTGCAGGCTGAAGTTGATAAGAGCAAGTGAGCTTCGGGGTGATTTTCGGAATGCAATGATGAAATCATCTGACCGGGCTTAACCGGAAAGAATTACAGGGCCGCGGGTTTAATAACCAGCGGCCCTGTTGACTAATTTTGTAACAAAGACACCTTTTTTGCGTCATACATATAAACAATGAATAATCAAAATGAGCTGGATTTACTCCTGGGAGCAAAGGAATTTAACCTGAACTCCCTGGGGATAATCTACGAACAGTACAGCATTGGGCTGTACCGATATGCTTTGCGTCTGCTTGGAGACGAAGCTCTGGCACAGGATTGTGTTTCAGAGACCTTCTCACGTTTTCTGAAAGCGTTGCGGGATGAAAAGGGGCCGCGCGATTATTTAAGGGCGTATTTATATCGCACCGCGCATAACTGGATTACCGATATCTACCGGCGCCAACCACCCCCAGCGCTGGAGTTGGACGAAGCCATGCATGATGGCGAACAGTCCAAACCGGAGACCTGTTTTGATGACAAGATGGAGCGGGAACAGGTACGCGCTGCGATGTGGCGGTTACCCCCCGACCAACGTCAGGTAGTGACGCTTAAATATGTTGAGGGGTGGGAAAATGACGAGATCACTGAAGCCATGCAAAAACCAGCAGGTACGGTGAGAGTGCTGCAGCACCGCGCGCTGGATGCCATGCGAAGGATGTTGTTGCGGGATGATAAGGAAGGTGTCTATGGATTTGAATAATGAACTCGACCCAGGTTTGGATAAGAAATTCAAGGTGTTTCGAGAAGGTAGTTCGAACGAAGTGGTGGATTTATCCGCCGGGAGAGAATATTTCCTGCTTGAAGCGAGACAGACAGCCGAACTTGTAACGAAACGTGGCAAACGGCGTCATACATTGTGGACAAACAAAATTCAAACATTTATTGCTTCAAGAAAGGAAAAAAATCCCATGTTCAATGTCCTAGCAACCTTATTTTTGATCGCCACAGTCGTAT
>JBAWYZ010000398.1:0-2144 GCA_037143255.1 Leptolinea sp.
GGATAGCGACTTTGTTCCATTGGTAATCAAGGATTTCCAGGAAATGCGGAGGCCATGGGCAGGTGACCCAGTTGGGCGACTTATCATCTGGTGCACCGGCCGGCAATCCCGAAAGAATATTGACCGGTACCACGCCCATCATTTCTGCCAGGCGGACAGTTTTTCGGAAAATATCATCCGAATCTTTGGCCAGTTTTTTATCCGGGCTGAGCGGATCCCAATGACAGGAAAATGCGCTGATGATCAAGCCCCGTGTCTCAACTGCTTTCAAATAAGTTTTTCGCTCACTTTCACTTTCCAGCAATTCATCAATCGGACAGTGATGCCCTCCCGGCAATCCGCCGGTACCAATTTCAACTGCTGTCGCCCCTGCCGCGGCAATTTTGTCTAAAGCCTGTTCAAAAGGAAAATTCTGGTACAGTACGGAAAAAATACCAATGCGCATGAGAAAATCTCCTTATAAGAGGTTGGTTTTATTTTAATCGGAAATTGCATCCTGACACCAGTAAAGTTCGCAAATATTGAATAGAAAACCTGATCAACACTGAGGTTCCGGTTGAATTTCTGCGAATCTATTCTTGCGGGCGTCGGTATTGTTGCCGTTGTAAATTGTATTCCAAAATGGTTTTATCCAGCCGGAATCAATGCTGCCAGCCAGGGGACATAGGCCATAGCCATTACCACCAATCCCACCAGGACTGCCAACGCGATGCTGTGAAAGAAAACATAGCGTAAGATGTCGCCTTCGTGTCCGTACCATTTGGTGGCGGTGCTGGCCACAACGATGCTCTGGGCATCGATCATCTTGCCCATTACCCCACCAGAACTATTAGCTGCCGCCATCAATACCGGATTGACACCTACTTGAGAGGCTGTCAATTTTTGCAGACTGCCAAATAATACATTAGAAGAAGTATCAGAGCCGGTCAAAGCCACCCCCAGCCATCCCAACAGCGTTCCAAAGAAAGGATACATCCAACCGGTTCGGGCAAAAGTCAACCCCAATGATGCATCCAACCCGGAGTAGCGGGTGACAAAACCCAGTGCCAGCATAGCCATGATGGTTAATAAGGAATAACGAACCTGTTTTACAGTGGAAGCATAGACATGTAAAGTTTCTTTAATAGAATAACCTAGTATGCGGGCTGATATCAAAGCTGCCAGTAAGATACCCGTTCCTGTTGCCGAAAGGAAATTCAGGTTAAAAACCGCCCCTTCAGTAGTTGGTTCTGGAACAACTGGAGGCATGCGCTGCACCATTAGATGAAGGAAGGGGACTGGTATTTTGATAGTTGAAAAACCATCCAGCCAGCTTTTGATAAATGGCAATCCCCATAAAAAGATCATCACAGACAGTACCAGCCAGGGCATCCAGGCCTGCAATGTTTGCTTGGATGTGTATTTATTAGATTCAATATCCTGACTGGTTTCAGAATCAGATTCGAAACGATATATTTGTTTTGGTTTCCATTTACTCAGAAATGCCACCAGGGTGGCGATGGAAACTAGCGAACCAATAATTGTTACCAACCACGGACCGTGCAGAGTGGCTACAATAATTTGGGTGATGCCAAATGAAACTCCGGCAACCAACAAAGCTGGCCAAATTTCGAGCATACGTTTCCAACCGACAAAAGCCCAGATCAGCCAGAATGGAATGATGATATCAAATGGTAAAAGCTGCCAGGCAATAACAGTACTAAGAATCCGAAGATCAAATCCTGTTACGGCTTGCAGTGCAATGATGGGAGTACCCAGGGCTGCAAATGGAACTGGCGCGGTATTGGCTATCAACGATAAACCGGAAGCGGCTAACGGCCCAAATCCCAATCCGATCAACATGGAAGCTGTAATGGCTACCGGCGTTCCAAAACCAGCCGCCCCCTCAAAAAAAGCGCCAAAGCAAAATGAAACCAGCAGCAGTTGCAAACGTCGATCCTGGGTAATGGCAGTCAAATTATCCTGCAGGATAGTGAAAGCCCCTTTCCTGGTAGCCAGTTGATACAGGAAAATTACATTGATAATAATCCATCCAATAGGCAACAATCCGTATGCAGCTCCGTAGGCAACTGCAGCAAATGCCTGTGCGTAGGGCATACCATAGACAAATAGGGCGACGATCAATGCGGCTCCCAACCCAAGCA
>JBAWYZ010000399.1:0-2127 GCA_037143255.1 Leptolinea sp.
TTTTTATATTTTATCGAGAGAAGATTGAAATTTCCCTTAGGAAAGTTGCATTATTTCCAAGAAATTTCCAAGAATGTAAATTAATGATGATCAGGCAATATTTTTGAGGGTCAACTTCCAGCGGGAGCGCTATTGTTCATCTGAACGTAGACCACAGACCGCTAATGTCCACCTAAACCATATGCCCGGCTGCCATAATTGTGCGCCAGAGAACCTTGTTGTTCAGATTAATCTGATCGATCTGCAGAATCGAATTATTTCCACCAAGGGACTTTAGCGCAATCTGGCCAGCCTCTTTCTGGGTGAGCACATGCGGCCGAGTGCCGTTATACAGAATTTGCCCGTTTTTTGCCGCAACATAAATTGAACCGGAATTGAAAACAACTTCATAGGCTGTTTCCCCATTAAAATTTACAAGCGCCGGGGCGATGCTCAGTTGCGAATCGGGTGAAGCAGCAACCGTGGCATCCTGCAGCGCTGTTTCAATGGAAATGACTCTGATTTGGCTAGATGAATTTGATACCTGGCTGGTGTTGGAATTTGAGTATCCCATTTTTGGGGTCAGGTTCACCAGGCCCTGGATTTCCTGATTCGCCTTCAATGTGTTCTGGTTGGCCTGGTTGATCAAAGACGCGTATGCCAATTAACGCAGTGTGAAATCCACCCGGTCTTTGATTAGCGCGGCTTTGAGCTGTACAATCTCCTGTTTTTGAGACCCTACACCATCACGGATATAAATACCGATAACCGCCATAATAACGATTGTTAATACAAGAGATAAGACGATCATGGATCTTTGTTTCATACAATTCCTCCGGGGAAAGTTCTTACAATTATTAAGAATGATACGCTACTGTTGAAATATTCTTGTATTATCACTGACGTTTTCCATGGAAATTCCAATCTTTGAGGTGATTCCTCGCCCTTTCATCTCCTGGTGCGTATAATAGAATTATGCGAATTTTATTAATTGAAGATGATAAACGCCTGGCAGAACTGATTGCCCATGTTCTAAAAGAAGAGCACTACTCTGTAGATATTGCCAACGATGGGGATACAGGTACCGAACTGGCGCTGCGCGGAATTCACGATATCGTGATCGCAGATTGGATGCTCCCCGGGCGGGATGGGCCGTCAATATGCCGCGCCATCCGTGCCGCCCGGCTGCCGATGAGCATTCTTCTCCTCACCGCCCGCGGGCAAATGGAAGACAGGGTATCCGGTTTAGACAGCGGAGCGGACGATTATCTGACAAAACCTTTTCATTTCGATGAATTACTTGCGCGCTTACGCGCCCTTGGCAGGCGATTCAATTCCGACATAGTCGACGCATCAGAACTGAGGGTTGGCTCCCTGGTGATGGACTTACGTGCCCATTCGATCCGGCGCGGGATGCAGGCATTGGACCTTTCTAAAACCGAGTGGGATTTATTGGAATTTATGATGCGGCACCCCGGGCAAAGCCTTAGCCGCCAACAGATTTTGGATTATGTATGGTCCTACGAAACTGAGGTTCAGCCTGACCTGGTGGACGTTTACATCTCATACCTTCGCAAAAAACTGAACCTTCCCGGTAAAGCCGACCCCATCCAGACTGTACGCGGTTTGGGATACCGCCTGGATGTGGATTATGCTTAGGGGGCTACGTTTCCGCCTGACCATTCTTTATATCCTGGTTGCATTAGGTTTGGTTACGATGGTTGGGGGAGGCACTTATTATTTCTTGGATCGTTATTTTAAACAGGTTACAGACCTCTCTCTTCAGCACAAAATGGCTTTTCAGTTCCGGGTACTCGGTTTGCCCATTCCATCGGAGCTTCAGGCTGCCGATAAAACCTGGTACGGCACTCGCAGCAGCGCGCAGGGTTTAATAAAACCGGTAAAAACTGCCGTGATAGAAACTACTGGTGAACCGGACGGGGAGACCGGTAAGGATGAACCTGAAGATAATGAAACCCAACCCTTATACGAAATGGACGACGCCTACGACGCAGAACTGACCTCCATATTCGTATTCCCGGTAGATCAGAACGGCGTGCTCGTTTTTGACCCCAATACATTTCCCACACCAATTCTACCCAACCTTGAAGCGGTCAAATCTGCGCATAAAATCGGGCTCGATTGGCG
>JBAWYZ010000400.1:0-2122 GCA_037143255.1 Leptolinea sp.
TCCAAAACTATCATTAATTCTTGCAGTTTTTTCAATGTCAAAATACATGCTATTTGGTCTGTCTCCGCCGGGAATAGACAGATTCAGCGTATTTCCTTTAATTTGATTGTCCCGCAACCAGATGGAATATTGGAATCCATTTAAATTGTACGTACCAACTGGAATGACCAGGTAACCTGCAGCATACACACTTGACCCGATTTTTATATTTGTGTTTTTGCATCCGCCAATGCTGATCTGCACAGACACGGGTGTTCGACTGGGCGCCGGCGTAACCGTTTGTGTAATCAGATTCTCAGGTTCAGCTGTTGGCGCAAAAGTTTCTTCTTCAACCGGATTGGATTGAGTTCCGGTCACTGCATCAACCGATACTGGAACCCCATCCCGGAAATCCACATAAAGACTATAAGTATCGGAAGTTAATGTGCCTTTTGTAAATGTGTTTCCATTTGGCCCAATATTCAAAACGGAGTCTTTTTGCATAGTCAAATTGCCATCCCCAAAAATAGGGGTATTCGTGCATTTACTTTGATCCCCTATCATTAAAGACTTGCCCAGGCATGATGTTGAATTCGCGCTGAAGTCGAGTATTTTTCCATCCAGGCCTGTCCATCCGGGCGGAATTGAATTGGGATAATATAAAACGATATATTTACCCAGTGGAACGCCGGCAATTTTGAATGATCCATCCCCGTTGGTAATGGAAATCAGGCCGCTATTGATTGTGCACTGGCCATTTTCCAGCTTACATAGGATGACCCCGGCGTTGGATAAGGGCGTAAGTTTGTCCACGGTGGTCAATTTACTGTCAATAAATCCTATTTCCGGGGTGGATGTAGGGCTGATTTCCGTCACCATGGGTGGCGTAGGAGTGATTTCGGAAGGCAATTTAACATTCACAATATAGATGCCGCCCATCTCCCCCGGGTTAAAATCTGTCTCGCCGTCATTTATTTTGGTTTTAAAAACCATTTTTTTAATTACTTTATGGTCACCCAAAGACCACTTGCTGACGACAACATCTGTTTCTTGACAGGACCAACCCGTATCATTGACGTAATCGTAAAAAACCATGTTGGTCTTGTCGATTTCTTTTCCATCAATAATGACCACGTTTTCAATCTGGGTCAGGTTTTGAGTTAATGTAGCTAAATCTTTGGCACACCAGCCTTCACTTATGGCAAGGTTGGATGAATTATCCAGGCTGGCTCTGTAATTCCGCAGTTTCCCATCGGCATTTGTTTCATCAATAACATTTGATTCATTGGCAATTTTTCCCAACCAGATAATCTGGTCATCATCAATCTTTGAACGCGCGGTTGAGGCGTCCATAATCTCAGAAAAGGCGCTGATGGTGGGGGTCACGCTCGCAGCTTCAGTGGCCGTTGGTTTTGCCTCCGTTTTCGTCTGTTTGAGATTAGAGTCTGTCAGGGATTTATTATTCGTTAAAAGAAACGCGCCGCCCCCAATCAAGACGCCGAGCAAACAAAACACAATAATACCGCCAAGCACGAGAAACCACATAGAATCCTGTGAAGTTGCAAGGGTGTATCGGGTTCTGCCTTCCGGTTTTTCAGTTGGGAGGCTTATTTGGTTTGCTGGTGTCAGTGATCGTCTGCATGCTGAGCAAAAAATAGCGTCATCAGCATTCTTGTTCCCACATTTTGGACAGTACATTGTTTTCTCCCTTTGGATGCCGTCTGCATATCCCAAACCAAGAAGTTAGAGGAACCATGAAAAACTATATATATTATACTTATAAAGTTGTTATTTTAGGATTTCATTATCCTGAAACAGGGATGGATCCGAATTAACATATTTTGACCCATGAGGTCCGGGAGTGGGAATCCAATTGGATAGGATTGCCTTATCCTATTTGCCAGACATCCACCACCTGTGGTGGTCCGCCCTCCAGCCCCAATGCTGCGCGCAGCGCGACGTACGCACCGACATCAATGCCGGTGACGCGCGAGCCGCCCAGATCCAGCGGCACCCGGTCCGGCTCACGGTGGTTCACGGCTGCGAGCACCCGCTCGCGTGAGCTCATTGCCATGCGCTCCCCTCCTCGAAATCCGCTCCGCGGAACTCCGCCACCCCCAGCGGCAGATGCTCGACCTCCTCC
>JBAWYZ010000401.1:0-2111 GCA_037143255.1 Leptolinea sp.
AGAGCAACTTTTTCACCCAGTCCCATGCCCATAATGGCGCTGGTCGGGCTGAGCATCTCCTGCATCCCCGGGCCGCCTCGTGGACCTTCATACCGGATGACGACCACCTCGCCACCCTTCACCTGACTGGCCATAATACCTGCCAGGGCATCTTCCTGTGATTCATAAATGCGAGCTGGCCCGCTAAATTTACGCATGTTCGCACTCACACCGCCGGCCTTGATAACTGAGCCGTTGGGCGCCAAATTGCCAAATAATATGGCCAATCCGCCGCTGGCAGAATGTGCATTGGCTGCTCTGCGAATAACATCATCATCTTTGATTTCAGCGGCTTCCACTGCTTCACGCAGGTTTTTACCTGAAACAGTGATGCGGTCCAGATGCAGTAATCCAGTAGCTTTTTGCACTTCATTTAAAATTGCAGGGATGCCGCCAGCACGATGCACATCTTCCATGTGCCATTTTCCAGCAGGGCTTACCTTGCATAGATGAGGAACTTTGGCAGAAATTTCATTCAACCGGGAGAGCGGATATTCCATTTCACCTTCGTGGGCAATAGCCAACGCGTGCAGCACCGTATTGGTCGATCCGCCCATAGCCATATCGAGCGCAAAAGCATCATCAAAGGCATCCATGGTAACTATCTTGCGCGGGGTGATTTGCTTTTCAACCAGTTCAAGGATCAGCGCACCGGCACGTTTGGCCAACTCTTCTCGTTCGGCGGTCAATGCCAGGGCAGAACCGTTATAAGGCAGCGCCAATCCGAGGGCTTCCATCAGACAATTCATACTGTTGGCAGTGAACATTCCGGAGCATGAACCGCAAGATGGACAGGCGAAATCTTCCAGCATTTTCAGTCGTTTGGCATCGATTTTTCCGCTCTGATAGGCGCCTACGCCTTCAAATACAGAAATCAGATCGACTACTTCACCATCTGGGGTTCGCCCAGCAGGCATTGGCCCACCAGAAACAAAAATAGAAGGGATGTCCAAACGCATCGCTGCCATTATCATTCCCGGAACAATCTTGTCACAGTTCGGGATACATACCATGCCATCGAAACAGTGGGCTTCCATCATCGTCTCTACGCAATCCGCGATCAATTCCCGCGAGGGCAGAGAGTATTTCATGCCAGCGTGTCCCATGGCGATACCATCATCTACTGCAATGGTGTTGAATTCAAAAGGCACACCGCCGGCCGCGCGGATAGCTGCTTTTACAAACTTGCCAAACTCCTGCAAATGCACATGCCCCGGGACGACATCCACATAGGAATTAACGACTGCGATGAATGGTTTCGACATGTCGGCATCGGTAACGCCGGTCGCTTTCAGCAAAGCACGATGGGGCGAGTGTTCGATTCCTAATTTGATACTATCTGAGCGCACAATTCCTCCGTTGGGTAAAGAAAACCGCCCGATTTTGTTCGGGCGGTTGGTTTTGATTTCTTTACTACCTTATTTTGATTTTATCTTTTACTCTCTTGTTTCGTTCGCCCGAACTGGAAATTGGCTCTCAATAATAATGAGAGCCGAAATAAGAACGAGTACAAAAATAACAGAGATCAAAGACATTGGGGTTTGCTTTTCCTTTGGGGATGTATTATCAATTAGTATACTACTACTTTCTAGTAAAAGTCAATAGGCAATTTGCAGGAATTATTATTATGGAGAACTATAAATTTATTATCATCGCGAATGGTTATTATTCTTCCACATAAATCTGATAAGATAAGCAAGAACGAATTTTGACTGCAACCCCTTGAGCAACCCGTAATTGAAAACCACTCTGACCCCCTTACGTCTATTCCGTTTAACCGCCCGATTGATGAGCATTGTGCTTTTCTTGCTGTGGGGCTCGCTCTTTGTTGAGCATCTGGCCTGGTTTATTCCGCCCATGCCAGTCCCCCCTTTTTATGTTTGGTTCGGACAGACAATTCATTTCTGTCTTTTGATTAGTTATATCATCGGGTTCTGGAAAGAGCGGTTTGCCTCAGCCGGAATGATTTTGTTTTCCTTTATCTTTTTCTTTTTCGTGATTGGTAAAGCCAGCGCTGTGGTATTTTTCCTTCTTTCCAGTCTGCCCGCCGGCCTGTATGCACTGTGCTGGTT
>JBAWYZ010000402.1:0-2097 GCA_037143255.1 Leptolinea sp.
AACGCCTCATAATCTTCAATTGTGCCATCCTGTAAACAGCAGTCTATAATCTTTCTGCCTAATGGGTCCAGATCCGGCTCGAGAAAATCTTGCAAGCAATCTTTGAAGAACCCCGTCAGAATACCTGCGCCAATGTCATAGGCTTCTTCGCCAACCTCAGGCTGGGTATCCACCTGCAGGAACCAGCGGGCTACCATTCGACCTTCGATTTGTAGTTGATGCATTGTGTACCCCAATAGCGGACTGCGTGCCTTGCGGATTTGTTCCGGGCGGAATTTTGCATTGCCACGACGTGCCAGGTATTCGCGGGCAATCCACTGGGGCATAAAACCAACTTTCCAGGCTCCAATATACTGATTGGGGATTAATACATGAGAAGTAGCAGTATTATTCTTAAACTGCTGAAAAAGCAGGTTTGCTTGATTCACACGAAGGCCGGTGGCGAACGGCCAGTAAGATCCGACTCCTTCACTGCTCATGCCTTCTGTTTCAACGATACTGGGGTTGTCATGTCCGCGTGGGGCGACCAATCGCCACAACCAGGCTAGGGCTGGTGGCAAAATGTGAAACAAGCCAATAATGCCATAGGTGGGTGTTTCACGGGTACAGGGTGGAGTGCGAACGCCCATGCTGCGAATATCCACACTGACTGGTTCATTGATGATACCAGGGATAATGCGGCGCGGGATGACCACCCGTGGATTGGAACAACGTTTCCCCGGTGCATCCATCACATGCTCCCAGATCAGCGCGCGGCTGTTGGGAACAGCATCAATATTCAGGAAAAGTAGAGGCTCTGATGGTTCGGCGGTCAATCGCTCAGTTTGTACATCCGTGCCGTAATGTTCAATGTGGTTTACCCGCATAAACCAGGCTTTTTCAGCATCCACAACGGTGAGTTTTCGGTTACTGGTTTGAATTGAGGGATGACAAAGCGCCATATCATCTGTTACAGGGCGAATCTGGCACGTACGCGGAATTTCAAGATGGCGGGTTTCTTTGGTGACAATGTTTTCTCCCAGAAGAATTCGGCCGTCCATCTCGCGGTGAACCTGTTCCAACATTTCACTTTTACCGCCGCCACTGGCGCCCTCATGCATAAACGTGATGACATTATCGTAGGGGGTAATAATCTGCGCGGTGGAACAATGGGTAGTTACCCAGCCTTCTTTTTCGCCCAGACTGATGAGAACACCGTAAACGCCTTTCTTAGCGCTTGGGCCAGGATATAAATTGTAGGAATACAACTCGTGCATTCCTTCCAATCGATTGTGAACAACAACTTGTTCTCCTGCAAAATGGGTATGCCGGAACGGCGGCGCGACATAGATGATCATATGCGGTTCAAAATCATCCGGAATTTCATCATAGGGGATCATCCCTTGCAGCATGGCCAGACCTAGAGCAAAGAAGCCGGCGTTGGCCGGGGCAATAACCAAAGCGTCTGTCCCCATACCTTTTTGACCGGCAACAAAACCGAAGATTACCAGTTGCTGCTTTTTCATCCAATCAAATGTCTCTTTGCGAAGACTTTCGAAGTCAGCGCCAAAACGATCTTGAAACGTTGTTTTGTCGGTTGGGTTTTGATCGCCGATGACCATGCATTCCGGATCACGCCGGCGCATATATGGTTCGAGATAATTAGCTGCAACTCCATTACGTACTCGGCTAACGGTTGCTTCTGTTACCCACCCTTTCCCGTTTACTTCATAGGCGACCTCAAAATAACTGCTTCCTGTGCCACCACAGGCCATGTCAATCATTTGGGGGATGGTACTGGCAGCAATCACTCCCGGGGCGGCGTTTAAGATTTCTATGGCTTCTGGGGGTGGGTTGTATTTACGAAACTCCATTTTGACGGGTCTCCTCTGGCACTCGGCGGCAATTTATTTTGCTAATTATAGTACTTATCACCTGTTCAGTAATGCCCCAATTTTAGTGATACCAGCATTGTTTTTAGAAACCAATTTTCATGACCACCAGTTTGAACAATACAAGTACAACTGCAACCCTCTCGTGGAAAATGCTGGGTATCAGCTTCCCCGGCATAACCTTGCGCGGCGTGGATGGCCAATTACTATAAGCCTGAACTATAAA
>JBAWYZ010000403.1:0-2090 GCA_037143255.1 Leptolinea sp.
GGGTAACAATTTGTACACCTTGCGCCAGCGCCCGCTAGATCACTTCACGGAATTTACTTTTCGCCTCTTGAAGCTGCCAGATATTATTCATGCTGCACCTCTCTCAAATGACTAGTCAAACCAGTCTAATTCCATTATATATGTAAACAGATGATATTTTAAGATTGATTCTATTTCTAGCGTTCGTAGGATTTTCCAGGCAATTGAGGTTTGAGACATTATTTCCCCGGATTCACGGCTGGCTGAATAACCTCGCTATCCAGAATACGGCTGATTTTTTCTGCGCCGCGCGGGTTCATATGGTCGTAGTTGTAAAAGTCTTCATCTGAAAAGCGGGAATCCTGGATATAGTCGTAATAGGGAATATTATTCTGCTTGGAAAGCTGCAGGATTTGCTTTTGTACAGCGTTGTATTTTTTCAGGTTGATATTCGTATAGAATTCTTTGGTCACCGGCAGGGTCAGCAGTACCAGTTTAACGCCACGATTTTTCAGTTTCTGGTTGGTTGCTAGCAGCCTTTGTATATTCCCCTCCATCAAAGTGGGATCCATCGCCTTATCCAGGGCTAAAACCCGTTTACCCGCCCCTTCCAAACTTGTGTCCTGCAGTACCGCATCATTTCGTCCCCAACCGTTTTCCTGAACTGTGCTGGGCAGGTCGTAATTTTTCAGATTTTTTTCCCAATAAAGAATGCTGCTAAACGGCGTATCGCCTTCTTTGGTGAGCAGGCTGCAAAAGCGGTATCTGAATAGGTCTTCCAGGTCTTGCGGTAAGATGGAAAATTCGCGCAGAGTCATACAGACCCGGTAATTTCGGCCGTTCAGCATCTGGTTGGATTGTAGGATGTGGTAGCTGAGCGGTTGAAGTACAACTTTCAGATTGGGAAGATGATCAAGGTATTTATATAAGAGCTGCTGATCATAATAGAGATCCTGGACAGGGTTTGCCAGGTTATAACCCTTCACTTGAAAATAATCAGGGTTGATGTCATTCCAAGCCCACGAATCGCCGAGCACCAGCACTTCAATCACGTTGAGATTCTTTTCCAGATTGACGCGTTTCAGTTTGTAAGAATTTGGATAGACATTCTCCAGCGCTCTATCCAACAAAACGAAGGAGATGGCGAAGGGCAGCACCAACAGGATCAATCTGATTGCGAATTTTTTCATAGCCAAGGATTATCCCTTCTCCGTCCTCTTCACCTTAAAATTGAAAATAAACAAACCAGGCTCTTATCTGGGGAACTGCAAATAAAAGGATAGCCAAAATTAACAAATAATACGCCGTCCAGCGCAGCCAGGTGGGAAGCTGGAAGAACACGAATTTCTTGCCGAGAAGCATGATGAGGATGTACACACACAGCATACAGCCCAGGACGATAAGATCATCCTGCGAAATCCCGGGCACGATGAAGCGGCTTTCAAGTCCATTCACTTTAACATTGCATAATAGGTCAAACCTTTTTATTAGATTGGGTGACGGATCTGGTGAAAAGAACAGTTTTCGACCATATTTCATTATAAAACCGCTACAGGCTAGTATATTTTCATCCAGCATGTGACTGATGATATAAATGGCATCTTTGAGACTTTGGGCGCGGAAGAAAATCCAGGCGAAACAGACCAGGACGAAAGTCGAAACGACCTGCCAGACATGGATGATTGGATTCTTTTCGAGATGGAATTTCTTGAAGAACTTGCGGCGCAAGGGGGCATAAAAGGACTCAACCACCATGTAAAAACCATGCAGACCGCCCCAGATGACGAAGCCCCAACTGGCGCCGTGCCATAAACCGGAGAGCAGGAAGGTGATCATCAACGCCAGGGCTGTGCCGAAGCCAGCCAGCCTCCGGAACTGCATTTGTAGCGGCTTGAAGAGATAGTCCAGTATCCAGCTCGTAAAGGATATGTGCCAGCGCTTCCAGAAATCGGCGATCGAGCGTGCCAGATAGGGTCCGTTGAAGTTATTGGTCAACTCGATGTTGAAGATGCGCGCCACACCCAATGCCATATCGGTGTAACCGGAAAAGTCGAAATAAATCTGGAAGGCATAGCACACGACAGCCGCCAGGAGCGGAAAGCCGCTGAATT
>JBAWYZ010000404.1:0-2090 GCA_037143255.1 Leptolinea sp.
CAATATCCAGGATCGAGTCTACTGCCCCAACCTCATGGAAGTGGACATGTTCGATTGTTGTCCCGTGTACCTTTGCTTCAGCTTCAGCCAGAAGATCAAAAATTGCATAGCTAGTTTTGCAAATTTTTTCAGATAGACCGCTCCCTTGAATCATATCGTGAATATCCTGAGGATGCCGGTGGTGGGTATCCACATGATTTTGGATGGAAATGCCCAAAGAAGTAGCCTGGATGGCACCTTTCATTACCTTTTCCACATTGATATCCCAGGTGTCAGGAAGTTTTAATGTGGCAAGTTTTGATTTTAAGTCATCCAGAGATAATCCGGCATCTATTAAAGCTGCCAGGAACATATCACCGCTGATCCCAGAAAAGCAGTCGACATAAGCAATTTCATTTCAATACCTCATTCATGCTTCCCTGACGGTAACCCTGTAGGTCTATGGTCACATAATGAAAACCAAGGGGTTTAATAAATTTGACAACTTCCTCCCGCATTGAGATTAGTCGGTTAAATTCTGCGGGATCCACCTCAATTCGTACTTCATCAGTCAAATACCTCACCCGTACCGGTTCAAATCCCCTCTGGATTAAGAATTTTTCTGCTGTTGCAATTTTCTCCAGGGATTCATAAGTAATTTGAATTCCATAAGGAAAACGGGTAGCCAGGCAGGGTGCACTGGGGCGCTCCCAGACTGGCAGCCCCAATACCCGCGAAATTTGCCTGATTTCATTTTTTTGCAAACCAGCTTCAGCCAGCGGGCTACGAACACCCAGGTCGGCTACTGCTCGCATTCCCGGGCGATAATCTCCGCCATCCGAAGCATTCGAACCCTCTAAAACCATACGATAGCCTCGATTTTTAGCAAGCTCCTGAAGCTGTGTCAATCGAGCCAGTTTGCAATAATAACACCGGTCTTGCGGGTTTCTCACAAAAGATGGATTCTTGAGGTCATCATACTCAAATATTTCAAATGGAAAACCGACCATATCCGCAACCAGTGCAGCAGAAGTTTCTTCTCCGGGGGGGTTTACAGGGGAATGGACATTGACTGCCAGCATCCGATCTCCAAGTGTATGAAAAGCAGCCGCGCTCAACAATCCGCTATCGACACCCCCGGAAAATGCCACAACGGCAGATTGAAAATCACGAATGATCGTGAGGAGGCGCTCCCATTTAGCCTGCACCGCAGGATCAAGGCCCGCCACTGTATTAACTTCCATAAATATCTCCGGATTTATTTCGAATTGTTGATGGTGGCCGCCAGATACCCAGCCCCAAACCCGTTATCAATGTTAACAACTGAAACTCCATTTGCGCAGCTGTTGAGCATGGCGAGTAGCGCTGCAAGCCCTTGAAAACTTGCCCCATAACCCACGCTTGTCGGCACAGCGATCACAGGCACGGAAACCAGTCCAGCCACAACACTGGGCAATGCGCCTTCCATCCCGGCAACAGCGATAATGACCCTTGCATTTTGCAAATCCGGCAAATGGTAAAGAAGCCGGTGCAGGCCAGCCACCCCTACATCAAAGAAACGTTTCACAGAACTGTTCATCAATTCAGCCGTGATTGCCGCTTCTTCAGCAACCGGAATATCTGAGGTTCCGGCACAAAGGACAACAACTCCAGGAACTTTCGGCCGATCGGGAATCCGATCCAGATATAACAGGTGGGCAAGAGGATGGTATATTGCTTCCGGCAACTGGCTCCGGATTTGTTCATAGATATCCGGTTTAAGTCTGGTCGCCAAAACACGATCGTTCCGTTCCGATAATTTGTTGAATATCTCCACTATCTGACCAGGTGTTTTTCCCTGAGAAAAAATCACCTCCGGGAATCCCGTTCTCAAGGCTCGGTGATGGTCTAGCCGCGCGAAATCTCCCACACTCTCAATAGAATATGACTTTAATTCCTGGATAGCCTTCTCGACCGGCATAGCCCCAGTTTTTACTTTTTCTAAAAGATTTTTCAGAACATCTTCCTGCATAATTCTTTACCTCATGTGCTTTGATTATTTTACCCTTAATTTCGGTTATCGTAATAACCTGCAGATTCAAAGACAAGGAAAAAAAAGAGTATTATAATAA
>JBAWYZ010000405.1:0-2089 GCA_037143255.1 Leptolinea sp.
AAAAACATCAACGTTAATTTTCAGTCCGGAGAAAGGGTGGGGATTATTGGCTTGAATGGGGCCGGTAAATCGACCCTGCTCAAAACAATTGCCGGGATTTATCCACCCCA
Source organism: Leptolinea sp. (assembly GCA_037143255.1). Classification (GTDB taxonomy): domain Bacteria; phylum Chloroflexota; class Anaerolineae; order Anaerolineales; family Anaerolineaceae; genus Leptolinea. The sequence continues at coordinate 111 of JBAWYZ010000405.1, forward strand.
TGAAGGCGTAATTAAGATATCAGGGTTGGTAACGCCAATGATAGAACTGGGCGCCGGTTTTGATATGGAATTGAGCGGTTTACAAAATATCTATCTGAACGGCGCCATTCTCGGTTTTTCAAAAGATGTTATGCGGAATAAAGAGAAAGAGATTGTGGAATTTTCGGAGTTGGGAGATTTCATCAATCTGCCGGTTAAATATTATTCATCCGGCATGTTTTCCCGTCTGGCTTTTTCAATTGCTGTGACCTCGGATCCGGAAATATTGATTGTTGATGAGATCCTTGCCGCTGGTGATGCGCACTTTGTCCAAAAAGCAACCGATCGAATGCAGCACTTATTCCGCAGTTCTCAAATTGTGCTATTTGTATCGCACGCCATAGCGCAGGTGGCAACCCTTTGCAACCGTGTGGTTGTGATGCACCATGGTGAAATTGTTGCCGATGGGGAAACGGCAGAGATGATTGAGCTATATAAAAATAAGTATACTCAGTGAAAATATACCAATGCTGAAAATATTATTGATTGGCACGCAGGGTCAGCTAGGCTGGGAATTGGTCCGCACATTGGCACCTCTTGGGCAGGTGGTGGGGCTGGATTTTCCGCAGATTGATTTATGTGATTATAAAAATGTGCGCAATTTGATAGGCGAAGTTAAACCCGATCTAATTGTTAATGCAGCCGCATATACCAATGTGGATAAAGCCGAAAGCGAGCCGGAAAAGGCCCGCACAATTAATGCCCTAGCAGTTGCCGAAATGGCAAATGCAGCCTCAAAGTTGGGGATCGGATTGATCCATTATTCAACCGATTATGTCTTTGACGGCGCCAAGGGATCTCCTTATGTTGAAACGGACAACCCCAACCCATTAAATGTGTACGGCGCTACCAAGCTTGAAGGTGACGAAGCTGTTATTAACAATGCAAAAATGTTTTGGATCTTTAGAACCAGTTGGGTTTACAGCGACCGGGTGGGCGGGTTTGTCAATAAGGTTCTGGAATGGGCGCACACCCAGGAAGTGATGCGGGTGGTTTCAGACCAGGTTAGCGGCCCCACCTGGTGCCGCATGCTGGCCGAAGCCACATCCCTTGCCATTGTTATGGGTCGCAAAGACCTGCCTGAATGGATGCAGTCCACCACGGGGCTATACCACCTGGCAGGCGGTGGGTATGCCAGTCGATATGAATGGGCGAAGGCAATTATTGAGAATGACCCGCAACGGCAAACCCAGACGGTGAAGGATATATTACCTGCAAAATCGGCAGATTTTCCCACCCCCACCAGACGACCGCTGTTTTCGGCGTTGGATTGTACTTTATTCGCGGATACATTTGGGATCAAATTACCAGATTGGGGAAAGGCTTTACGCCTTGCATTCAAAAATGATCCTGATTAACGGAATTTGTTAATATTTCGATTTTTGTAATGGGATGTCTTAATGATTGTTGTTACTTCGATATGCGCAAACTACTTACCCAAAGCGAAGACCCTGGCTATGTCGGTAAAGAACTGCCTGCCAGAGACGCGTTTTGTGGTTTGCCTGGTTGAACAGGAAATTCACACATATGCTCTCGATGTTCCTCAATTTGATGGTATTATACTGGCCAGGGATATCGGATTTGTTGACTTCCAGAAATTTATTTTTAGACATTCGATTGTAGAAGCATCCACAGCCGTAAAAGCCCAGTTATTCAGATACCTGCTTGAAAAATATCCTGAGGAAGATAACTTTGTCTATCTCGATCCTGATATTTTCGTTTACAGCAATTTTGATGAACTTCAGGAAGAACTAATACTACATCCCATTATTCTCTGCCCTCATGTATTGGAACCAGGTAACATAAAAATGGAACTGAGCAGCCTTCAACATGGCACATTTAACCTGGGTTTTTTAGCGATTAGGCGGAGTGAGGAAGCTAATAAATTCCTGGATTGGTGGGCGGAGAGGTTGTACTGGTATTGTTATGATGATATTCCC
>JBAWYZ010000406.1:0-2088 GCA_037143255.1 Leptolinea sp.
CTGTAACGCCAGCACGCAGTAGATCTCGCACTCGGCAGCAGCCAGCAGCAGTATACATATTTGAATTTGGGCAGTGCGCCACCGCCGTCCCGGTACTCGCCATAATCTGGATTTCCGCGTCGTCCAGAAAAACGCTGTGTGCAAACCAAACGTCCGGTCCGACCCAACCCCAATCCTCCGCCAAGCGCACTGAACTCTTGCCATAGGTTGACGTTACAAACTTATGATCTTCGATGTTTTCTGCCAGATGGGTATGGCTACCAACACCGAAGCGCCGCGCCAGAGCGATGCTCTCTTTCATTAGCCGCGGTGTTACCGAAAATGGTGAGCAAGGGGCATTGTCAATCCGTACCATTGCGCCTGGTTTTGGATCGTGATAAGCCTTTATGAGCCGCTCAGTATCCGCCAGAATATCATCTTCATCCTCGATGATATGGTCTGGCGGCAGGCCGCCTTTGCTCTTGCCAATGGAAAAACTTCCCCGCGCAAGGTGAAAACGGATGCCTAGCTCTCTTGCAGCCCGAATCTGTGTATCAAATTTCATATCATTGACATGTAGATAGCTGTGATCGACGCTGGTTGTGCAGCCCGATAAAAGCAATTCGGCATGGTTGACCTGGGTGGCATAATATTGATCTTCATCCCTTACCTCGCTCATCAGCAAATACATATAATGGAGCCAGGAGAACAAAGAAACATCTTGTAAGACCGGAATATTGCGCAGCAAGCTTTGGAACAGGTGATGGTGCGTGTTAACCATTCCAGGTAATACGACATAACCACTGAGATCGATTCGCCGGTCAACTTCTAATGGTTCGCTTCCGGTGGAGCCAATTGCCTCAATAATATTACCGTTGATCAATACCCAGGCGTTATTAATACGCTGGCGGTGCTCGTCGAAGGTAGCAAGCGAGTCAATATGTTCGAGTAAAAGTTTGCCCATGGTTGCCTCAAGTCTACAGTGAGTGAGTTCAACAACAAATACGGGTATTGCGCAATGCCTGTAATTAGCGTAGTAAGGTGATTACGGTTTGTGATGTAACAATCAGAAGGGGAAATGATGATTGTGTATATTGTACATCAGTGTGGAGACTTGTACGGGTTTGCGAATATTTAACCCTGGGAATGTCGAATTAGCTTTTCGCTTGGAACGGGCGAGGCTTCAGGATTATTCAAAACAAAGATACGTCCACAGACACGGACAATCAAGGTTGTTACCCCTTCTAATGATATTCATTCCGGCAATGGATTAATGGAAAGCTTAACAGCAGAAAATATTATGTAGGCGAAAGCAGACAGTTATTCGCAAAGATGCGAACTGTGGGGAATAATGGAATGATGGGTTCAAAAGCGAACCCATCCTACTACTACTACTACTTTACATAAAAAGTGAAATTGAAGCGGAAAAATGGTACCCCATCGTCATTGACCAATCCCCATTGAGTTACGTAGAAACCGGGATTTGTTGGAGCGATAAAATCTCCGATAAAAGTGGTCTCATCACCTTTATTGACAGGTGAGAGCATGACACGGTCAAAATGTGTACATTTGACGCCGCTGATGTACCGAATATAGAATTGATCATTCCAGTTGCGCACACCCTGGTTCTTGATGACCCATTTGACATCAAAATCTTGCCCGCGAGTCAGGGTAGTTCCATCCGCCAAGCTTTGGTAGGATAGTGTGGCCCGGTCAGTATAGGGGGTCTCTGTCCAGGGGGTGTAATTGCCAGTCTGCGCTGCAACAGTGAAAGTAGACAAAGGTGCTATTACTGTCAAAACCGGTGGTGTTATTGTAGGAAGGCTGGCGGTTGGTTTAACCGTTTGAGTGGCTGTCGGGGCAGTCGTTGGTGTGGCTTTGGGCGCATCCGCGGTCATTTGCGCCACCACGGTGCTAACAATTTCTGCCCGTAAGGCTGCCATATCTAAAGTAGGCTCGGCAGTTGCGGCTGGAGTCGCTAGGTTGCAACCGGAAACCAACAACAATACCACGATTGAAAAAATGAGTAACCCCTTGTGGGAAGTTTTCATACTCTTTTCCTTTTTCTGCTATTGGACGGTTAACGTGATGTCGAACCCGGGCTTAAGG
>JBAWYZ010000407.1:0-2082 GCA_037143255.1 Leptolinea sp.
CTCCGGGAGCATATTCCTGGAAAAATGTTCTTTCTCTAACATTATCGAATACAGGCCCGCATTTAGAATTGTTTGGTCCATACCGGGGCTTGCAAACAAAAACAAGGAAAATGCTGCAGCAGCCATGAAGCCATAAGCCGCCTTTTTAGGCCAGGCAGACTGAACACCCGCAACATAGATGACAAAAGCCATGGCGATGTTCAATCCGGCTGCCACCAAAATGGCGGATTTAATGCCCACCGCAGGCACCAGCCAGAACCCGGCTGCAAGGCTGCCGATTACTCCGCCAATTGTGTTGTAAAAGTAAAGATGTCCTACCGAGCCTTTTACATGATCATTCCCCTGTTCCTTATTGTAGGTATGTGTAACCACAGGGAAAAAAGCCCCCAGCGCAAGGGTTGTCGGAAGAATCAGGATGCCAGCCATCACCCCCTGCAGAACCAGATTCCAAATGGTGAATTGCGAACTGGTAAACCTGACAAAAAGCATTCCGTACCATAAGGGGAGTTTATTGATAAAAAACAATGTCAGCAAGGGTCCGAAACCAATGGCCCCCAAGAGTACGGCCATGGTCAGGCGATGATTCCTGATTTTCTTAACGATGCCGGCCCCCATCATGCTGCCCAAGGAAAGACCCAAAAGGTAAGTTGCGAGCATAATTGAAAATGCATGAACCGACGGGCCGATGATTCTTGCCAGCAGCCGAAACCAGATGATTTCATAGGCGAGTGCGCTAATGCCGGACAAAAGAAAAACAGCAGCCGGCCAGGAAAATGTTCGAACAAATGGAATACGGGGTGTGGCGGGCGGTTCAGAGGCAGCCGGTTCAGGGGCACGCAATCTCGGAACCGATTTCCCTTTGTATGGGGTCGAATTGGATGGGGTCGAAACAGAAACTTCCCGCCTTCCTTCGTATCTGGCTCGCCAGAGCATGGCGCATCCGATAATCAGATCAACAACGCCGGCAGCCACGCAGGTCTTTAAGATGCCAAGAGTTGGGATCAAGAAAAAACCTGCCGTTAGTGTGCCCAAAACCGCTCCCAACGTATTTACCCCGTACAATTTGCCGGCCAGATAAGCATAGGTATCCCTTACGCTTTTGTAAGAGGCGCCCACCACCACCGGCAACGTCATTCCCATCAGCGTAACCGGAACCAGCATGAATCCGAACACCACCAGAAAACGTATCAAAAGGAAACTGGCGCTGTCGTAACCTAAAAAATTGAATAAAAAAGAAAACAGCGGCTGAGTGAGGCGAAACAGCGGAATCGAGAGCAGCGCACAGAAACCGATGACCAATTGCAATAGGCCGTAGGTCTTGATGGAGGCTTGTATCCAACGATTCGAACGGGCCACCAGCAGGGCACCCAGTCCAAGACCCGCCATAAAAGCAGTGACAACAGTGGTGGTGGAATACATATCCACCCCAAGCAGATATGTCAGCTCTTTGGACCAGGCAACCTCCAAAGACAGACTGGTTGCGCCAGAAAAGAAAAAAGCGATGAGCAGCACAATTTCGTGTAAACGGGAATTGTGCTCCCGATGTTGGACTGTATGTTTTTTTTTCATAATCTCAATAGTGATATTTAAGCTGAGCAACGAAAAGAGCATCTTTATCAATTTTATAGACGATACGATGCTCATCATTTATACGTCTGGACCAGTAACCTGAAAGGCCATGTTTTAAAGGCTCCGGCTTCCCGATACCATCATAAGGAATTCGGCAAATTTCTTTGATCAACTTATTGATCCGTTTAAGGATTTTTCGATCAGTTTGCTGCCAGAATAAATAGTCTTCCCATGCTTGTTCAGAAAAGATGAGATTCACTCGATCATATCCCGTTCGATTCCGCAACCAGATTCAAGTTCGGCAATGGACTTAATGAGTCTTTGAGCATTTTTTGGGCTGCGCAAAAGATAAGCTGTCTCCTCAAGTGACTGATAGTCATCTAAAGAAATAATTACGACAGAGCGATTACGATTACGTGCAATAACGATCGGAACATGGTCATCACAGACGGTATCCATAGTTTTGGCAAGATTAATCCTGGCTTGTGTGTAAGGAATCACATTCATCTTATA
>JBAWYZ010000408.1:0-2069 GCA_037143255.1 Leptolinea sp.
TTTTTTCCAGCGCCGTTTGAATTCTCCATCTATCATAAGCCCGAGCAAAGTAGGCAGTGATTTTTTCCCAGACATTAAATCACTTTCTGCTGATTTTCCAGTCAGGGCGCTGTCACCCCAAATGCCCAACCAATCATCCTGCATTTGAAAAGCCAACCCCAGATTCCAACCAAATTCCCGCAATGCCTTAATCGCTTCTGGGGCGGCGCCGGTTATTATTGCACCAATTGCCGCGCTGCAGGCCAGTAAGGCGGCTGTCTTTCCGCCCACCATGTGCATGTAGGCATCCAGGGGAAGATCATCCTTCGGTTCATAAGACATATCCAGGAACTGGCCTTTGGTCAGTAAAACACAGGTTTCCTGAAGCAAATCCATCGCTAAAATCACATTTTCAGGTTTCGTCGCAGATTGGACAACCGCCTGAAAGGCCAGCGTAAACATGCAATCACCTGTATTAATGGCCTGCGGTTTCCCCCAAATTGACCATACAGTTTTCCGCCCGTGCCGGAAATCCGATTGGTCCTCAATATCATCATGTATCAACGAGAAGTTATGGATGAGTTCTACGGCTGCCGCCGCCGAAATCGCCTTTTCCCATTCCCCTTCAATTGCCGCAGTAGCGATCAATGCAAGGATAGGCCGGATGCGCTTTCCGCGGGCTTTTTCTCCAGCTCCTTCACCTTCCCATCCCAGGTGATAAGCCATCATCTCGCGCAGCTCATCAAAGTGACTGACGCCCAGTGATCCAATAATCCATTGCAGTTCAGTTTCAATTTTAGGGAGCATATTCGAGGAGAACTCCTTTAAATCCATGCTTCTCCTTTTTTCACCAGGACATCTTTGTTTGTTTGCAACGCTGCTATATCTTTGCATCCGCAAGCAAATAGACTAATTTGAATCTCGCGTTGAATTTCTTGAATTACTTTTACTGTCTCCTCTTCGGAAACAGATGCGGCTTTGATTAATGGAGAAGCCATTCCCCCGAGCGCTGCGCCCAGTGCCAGACACTTGGCTATATCGATTCCGTCTCGCAACCCACCGGAGGCAAAAACAGGCAACCCCGGAGCTGCTTTACATACCTGCTGAATAGATTGGGCGGTAGGAATCCCCCACCCGCGAAAAGCTCCTGCCACCTTTGCTTGGTGAGGATCTTCCACTCGGTACATTTCTACCTGAGACCAACTTGTTCCGCCTGCGCCGGCAACATCAATTGCTGCCACCCCAGCAGATACCAATCGGGCTGCATCCTTCGCGGATATTCCCCACCCTACCTCTTTGATCACAACTGGAACGGTTAAGCCTTTGCAAACAGCTTCTATCTTTTGTAGTAATCCGGCAAAACAAGTATCGCCTTCGGGCTGAATTGCTTCCTGTAATGCATTGAGATGCAGGAAAAGAGCATCTGCTTCAATCATTTCGACAGCCCGCCGGCAGTGGTCTACAGAATAGGTGTAATTCAATTGAATCGCACCCAGATTTGCAAAAAGTAGAATATCCGGCGCAACTTTTCGTACTCTAAACGTCTCAGCCAATTCCGGATGGTCCAATCCCACCCGCTGCGAACCGATCCCGAGAGCAACGCCGGTCTTTTGTGCAGCTCGTGCAAGAATGCAATTGATTTCTCCCGCCTTTTCCGTTCCACCTGTCATAGAAGAAATCAACATTGGGGCGGAAATATTCTTGTTCCACAGTTTAGTGGAGATATCCACATCTTTCAAATTAATTTCCGGAATGGCACAATGCACAAATTGAAAATCTTCCAATCCGGTTGATAAAGAAGATTGAACATCTTCCTCCAGGTTGATGCGGATATGATCACCTTTTCGATTTGATAAATGCGAAGAATCAGGCATGATTTTTCCTATTTGATGGATAGGTTTTAGTATACCAAAACCCCTTATTCGGGGCGAAAATTGGTATTACTTCACCATTTTGCCAAACCGATCTTTTGCAGCCCGGTTTGAATAACCCAATATTTACAGCGGTGGATGAATTACTTATTCTTCATCCGCCTGAAAATCTTGATTGATCTGGCTGACCATTAAATTGTGATGGTACTCGGATTGCAA
>JBAWYZ010000409.1:0-2028 GCA_037143255.1 Leptolinea sp.
CCAACTTTTACCCCATCGCCAGCCGTTAATTGCGGTTTTGTTTCATTTTGCTCCGCCCGCTGCATAATGATGATGGCTGCCAATAAACCAGTTGCAGCCCCAACCGAGGCGCCTATCAGGAGAGTTTTTGTTTTCCAATTCATAGTTTCATCATCCTCATCAGGAAAGTTAATCGTCGTATCCGCCAAATAAAGAATATTGGACAGCAACTAAAAACCGAAGTACTGCTGCCTTATTGGAGCGGAAAATTATCACCGGTTGAACCGATTTATTTGTCGAAGTTCGAATTACTCTGGTAATGCGCTGGAAAAACATTTGCACAATAATTGAATATTTCGGCAGAATTTGGATGAGTTTGGAAACTCCAAATATCAACCCGAGTAGCAATATCAAGGAAATCAATCCGGCTGCAAAAACCGGCAAGATCATCCACATTACCGCGATTTGCCCCCAGCGGGCAGCCGAATCCGTTCCGGTCTGTAACGAAAAGCCAGCCATGACGCCGAGCGCGAGAAATGCAACCGCACCGATCCCAATGGGCAGCCAAATTTGCCAGAACACATCTTTCTTGTGCTGCTTTTGATAATGGAGTTTACTGAATGCTTTGGACATAATCAGATTCTAGCATGAATTAAGATTGGATGCTATCCGACTTTGTAAGATGTAACGGCTTCTAAAACCCTTTCCATTTCGGTTTCGCCGAGATCAAAATAATAAGGCAAGCGCAATAATCTGTCGCTGACTGATTCTGTCACCGGCATATCGCCCGGCTTTCCACCATATTCCTTACCTTTCTCCGATAGATGAAGAGGGAGATAATGAAAGACCGAATTTACCCCGGCTGCCTTAAGATAGTTGATCATTCCCTGTCTGTTTTCAAGATCAGGTAATAATAAATAATACAAATGCCAGGAAGGGTCAACGCCTTCGGGAATAGTCGGTTGGACTACGCCATTGGCTTTTGCCCAGGAATTCAATTCTTTTGCATACGTCTGCCATATCCATTTTCGCTTGGATTGGATCTCCTGCCACAATTCCAACTGAGCAAACAAATATGCAGCCAAAATATCCGACAAAAGATAACTTGATCCAATGGAAACCCAGGTGTACTTATCTACCTGACCTCTGAAAAACCGACTGCGATTGGTTCCCTTTTCCCGAATGATTTCGGCATTCTCAATCATCGAAGGATCATTGAGAAGCAGAGCGCCACCTTCTCCACAGGTGAAATTCTTGGTTTCATGAAAACTCTGCGTAGCCATGCTACCAAAAGTACCCAACCATTTGTTTTTATATTTCCCAAACAAACCATGCGCATTGTCTTCAACCACGGGAACGCCATGCCGGTGGGCAATCGCCATGATAGTATCCATTTCGCAAGCGATTCCGGCATAATGAACAGGAACAATTGCTTTTGTGCGTGGAGTAATTAATTCCTCCAGCTTGTTTTCATCCATATTCAAGGTATCAGACCGGATGTCGATAAAAACCGGTTTCGCGCCGCGTAAAACAAAAGCATTGACGGTAGAAACAAACGTAAAATCCGGAATGATAACTTCATCACCCGGCTGAATATTGAGGATCAAAGCCGTCATTTCCAGGGCGTGAGAACAAGATGGCGTTAAAAGCGCTTTTGCCACTCCTAATTGCTGCTCAAAAAACTGGTGACATTTTTTAGAATAGTCGCCATCCCCAGAAATGTGGCCGAGTCGGATGGAATCCGCCATATTATCGAATTCTTTTCCAACAACGCAGGGTTTATTAAAATCAACGAGAGCTGGTTTCATTTATTCTCGCTTAATCAAGTTGTTTACGGACAATTACCGTGAAATCGTAGAGGCCGTAATCGTGAAGGATGGCGACATTTTTGGCAAAGTTTCGCTTGCACACATCAAAAATCAGCCTGGGGTCTGCGTAATATAAATCAGGCCGCATAAACTCGGCATCGGAATATGAAGTAAGAAGATTGAAACTAAACCCGCGGATGGTTAGTTCATTCATTCGGGACAAAGTCTTAATGACATATTC
>JBAWYZ010000410.1:0-2023 GCA_037143255.1 Leptolinea sp.
TGGTTTGAAAGACATTCCCCGTCCTCCAGGGGATGGTTCGGGTCCTTACGGGAGTTCAAAAGTCACGCGCTACGCTAACTTAGAGAACTACGTTTTGATGATTCCAATGAAAGATTATGGACAAGTTGCGACTGTCACAGACAACGTACTTGGTAGAACCCTTTGGAGCGATGTACCGAATACCAAAAAATCTAAAGATGTTTATACCTACGCCGATACAGCGGATAATGGTTTGTTGATAGATGGGTCTGTGATGTTTCCGGTATTCAACAACACACTCATACCCTCTTCCTTGGTCGGTGAGCTATCAGCCAATGGTTGCCATGTAGGCCAAGGTGGCGGTGGTCCGCACTGCCATGCAGACGGATATCAATCCGGCGGAGCACTTAATCTTTATAACGATAGCGACTATTTGGGAGCTATCCACCCCCCCCTAATCGGTTTTGGTTACGATGGAATTGCGCTATTTGCCTTATATCGGCCGACAGATACCTCCTTAAAAGGCTATGGCACTTTGGACGAATTTGGTGGACATAACCATGATGCTATAGGTTATCACTACCATGCTCACACGGTCGTTGATTACCAACCTGAAGGCGAATCTACCAATCTGCGAAGTACCCTGCATGTGTTGATGAAAGGTGCTTACATAGGGAAAATTGGACCTGTCCCTTGCTTCAGAACACCCCCCAATTTCAATAACAACAAATATATGGGTGGCACTCCGACCAGTCCGGCCAGCTGCGCACAATAGAGGCAATATTTTTGGACCGGATTTATAAGGCTATCTTACTGATAGCAGTAATTCTATTTATGCCGAGCGGAATGCTTAATGCAGGGATAACAGCGCATCCCAATAGCCTTGAGGTTACGCGTGATGGAACTTCCACAATAACATTCACATTTTTGTTGAACTTACCTGAAATTTTCCATCAAATTTTTTCCCCTCAATCGAACTACTCGGCTTTTCTAAAATCCCAAATTGCACTACCGGATGACATGCTAGAAGCCGAACTAGTCAGGGTGGCTACTATATTCTCTGAACAAACGGTGATTTTGAATACATCAGGTGAGAAGATACGATTGCAAGCTTGGAAATTACCAGAAAAAAAAGTCTTGCGCGAAGTATTTAAAACCGCTCTGGTCGTAGACAACCTTGCTGACAATGAGATCTTTCATGTTGACCCAATGCCTGTTATTGCAAAAGCTTTTGCAAAATACTCCGTTTTCAGAGTACAACTTCAACTGCCTTCAGTCATGCGTCCTATTTTTGTCAATTTGAAAAATGATACGTTTTGGCTTACCAATCAAATACCAATGGCTATTGTGGATTTTTGACTTACCGAGTGTTTACCTAAATTGCACCATAGATTAGTCTGGTGGTATCGATAACTTGATCAATCAAGAGTATTGGAACTACCACCCATATACAGGGCGCACCTTTGTTGTGGAGTTGAAATACGACCTATAACGATCAATGAGGGTTTATGTCTGCATCGTAATACCCATGCGTTGCATACTATTGCAATTGAAAAGTTTGCCCTATATGCCTCGGCGGACTTGAAATATTCATTTTTTACTTCAATTCACCGACCATTCGCAGATGCCCGCCACTGGTGCGTCACTGCTGCTGAACTCCGAGGCCGTATTCACCGTGCTGCTGGCGTGGCTGCTCTTCGGGCTGCTCGTCGCGGCCCAGCGGAGGGCGATCGGCCTGTTGGCGGCCAGCCCACGGCCCGGCTGTCGCGGCTGCTGCTTGTGATCGGCGGGCTGGCGGCGCTGGCCCGGCATTTCGGGGTCAACATCGGCGAGAACGCTGAACCGTCTGCTCCAGCGCCGCAACCGGCAGCAGTCGCTCCGCCCGCCCCGGCTATCGTTGCAACCCGGCCCGAACCGTCTGCCCAGCCCGTTCCAATCCCTGCACCTGATTCGACTTCACCAGGAACTGCCGCCATGTCCGTGACCGACGCCCAACTTGAGATCCGACTGCTGGGAGCCATGCTGCGCCTGCGCATGGTGGAAG
>JBAWYZ010000411.1:0-2010 GCA_037143255.1 Leptolinea sp.
CATCCAGGTGGAGCTTTCGGCCACATTACAATATCTTTCCCCGGCTATTCAGGCTTGCAGTTTACCCAACAATGGACTACATATCATTCTGGAAGGGAAACCCGCCAGCGAGATGGGTAAAACCGGGGCGGATGTCTCATTACGCTGGGGTGATATTAAAATCGATCCGTCTGCTAAAGTTTTCCGGCTGGGTTCAGACCGTTTGATTTTTGCCGTGCATAAAGATAACCCTTTACAAATGCTGACCGCTGAGCAAGCATCCTTCCTGAGCAAGGGTGGGGGTTCCACCTGGAGTCAAATATTGCAAAAGTTCTGTCCGAAATGCTCTGCTACAAACTCGTTTACCAATCAAGAATTGGAATCCTGGCAGTACTCTCCCGGGGAAGATATTTCTCTAGAAATCGCCAGAGTACCTTCATTAAATCAATCAGGGACTATGAACCGCGTCTGGATTGCGCCAAATCCGCTAGCGGTCGCAGAAGCCATTACGAATAACCCGGCTGCGGTTGGCTGGCTGCCCGCCCGCTGGCTGAATGGAAACCTCAAAGAAGTTGCTTTTCAGGGGATCAATTCGGCTGACCTGATCATCCCGGTTCTGGCATTGACCCCTAAGGAACCAGCTCCGGTTGTCCGTGAATGGCTTGCCTGTTTGCAATCCTCTTTCAATAATTAATATCAAAAAAGAGCAGAAGGTTTCCCATCTGCTCTTTTTTGATATCTGGTAAACGGCTAAGCGACTTCTAAATATCTGCCAACTTCCCAATCGGTCACGTGTAGACGGTACTCGTCCCATTCTGCCCATTTGGCACGGGTGAAAGCTTCATAAATATATTCGCCTAATGCTTTCTTGAGAACTGAGTCTTTATCCAATTCTCCCAATGCTTCTGCCAGCGAACCTGGTAATGATCCGATTTTCATTTTTCTACGTTCTTTATCGGTTAAATGATAAATGTTTACATTATTCAATGGAGCAGGAAGTGAAGGTTTATTGTCGATACCATCCATACCCGCCGCAAGGATAGCAGTGAAGGCCAGATACGGGTTGCAGGAAGGATCCGGGCAGCGCAATTCAGCGCGAGTGGCTTTGTCCATTCCCGGTGTATAGCGTGGGATCCGAATCAATGCCGAGCGGTTTGTCTGCGCCCAACCAACATACACTGGCGCCTCATATCCAGGTACCAAACGCTTGTAAGAGTTCACGGAAGGCGCCACAATACCGGCAAGGGCGCGAGCATGCTTCAACTGACCGGCAATAAAATGATATGCCAGTTCAGAAAGTTTGAATTCATTCTTTGCATCGAAGAAAAGGTTATTCCCCTTCAGGTCGAACAGGGACTGATGAACATGCATCCCAGAACCATTGATGCCATAAATCGGTTTCGGCATAAAAGAGGCGATCAGGTCGTGCTGGGCAGCAATCGCTTTGACGGTGTACTTCAGGGTCAAGACGTTATCCGCTGTTCGCAGAGCTTCGTCATATTTGAAATCAATCTCATGCTGACCCAGAGCAACTTCATGGTGACCCACTTCAACTTCAAGACCCATTGATAAGAGCGCCGACATCAATTCCGTCCGCACTTGTACTGCCTCGTCATTTGGAGAGAAATCAAAATAACCGCCAACATCGTGCGGCACCGGATGAATCGATTCACCGCCATTTCGGCGGAATAAGAAGAATTCCGGTTCTGGGCCAACTTTAAAAACATACCCGCGCTTCCGGGCTTCTTCCATGGTACGTTTCAATAAACCGCGCGGATCTCCGGGAAACGGGTCGCCATCCGGTGTGAAAATATCGCAGATCAGGCGTGCCCGACGCAGTTCAGCCAGAGTCCACGGCAGCACGGCGTAGGTATCTATGTCTATCCGCAGGTGCATGTCACTCTCTTGAATGCGGGCAAAACCTTCTACGGAAGATCCGTCAAACCAAACACCGTTATCCAAAGCTTCTTCCAATCGATTAATCGGCGCATCCACCGATTTAACGGTTCCGGTTACATCCGTAAACTGGTA
>JBAWYZ010000412.1:0-1988 GCA_037143255.1 Leptolinea sp.
GTACTTTTCCATGTGTCCGCCCTACTTTGGTTGTAAGGTTTCGCACCTTCATCTATTTAGATTTCCCCATCGGAAACTCGGAGGCCAGGATATCACTCTGACCATAATTTATTGATCGCTCGATTCCACCAAGTTCTGCGATGGTAAAGTAGGGGCGAAGCATCCGGAAGAATACCTATCAATGCATCAGTTATCTCCAATCCGGATGCTTTGCCCCTACACCCGAATTGGACCCTGTGTATTTCATATTGGATTCTGATATCATTGAATTGTGCCACATTTTATGATGGGTTACAAAGTACACACAAAGAGTTACGTGTTTCTCTAGACGATATTGTGTCACCTTGATTAAATAAGAATCATCTTGCAACACTCCCGGTTTTTTGTATAATTAATAAACTATTCTCCTATTCAAACCAAATTCCAAATCGAGGGAATCCATGAATGATAATTCTGTGATCATCATTGGCGGGGGCGTCGCCGGATTGGCTGCCGGGGTGTACGGGCAGATGAATGGCTACAAGACCTCCATTTTTGAGATGCACTCACTGCCCGGTGGGTTATGCACGGCCTGGCAACGCAAAGGATTCACCTTTGACGGCTGTATCCACTGGCTGATTGGGTCCAACCCGAAATCCGATAGTCATATTTTGTGGGAAGAACTTGGCGCGCTAAAAGATGCCACGATCGTCAATCATGAACAATACATGTCCTTTCAGGCCGCAGATGGCAAGACGTTTCACGTCTACAACAATGTAGACCGGTTGGAACGACACATGCTAGAGCTGGCTCCCATCGATACGCCGCTTATCAAGGAATTTTGTAGCGCTCTTCGAAAACTAACCGGCATTGAGATGCCGCTGGAACAACCCAAAGGGTTGATAGGGCAAATTAAATCCATTGGCAAGTTACTTCCAGCCGCTCCCATCTATCTAAAATATCGCAAAACCAGCATGGATGAGTTTTCCGCGCGCTTCAAAGACCCGTTCCTGCGCTCCGCATGGCAAGCCCTGTTTGACCTTCCTGATTTTCCATTGTTCGCATCCATGATGGCGCTTGCGGCGATGTGCAATCAAGATGCCGGTTACCCGATTGGCGGCAGCCTGGAATTTTCGAAATCAATCGAGAAACGCTACAAAGAACTGGGTGGAACACTCCATTACAACGCCCGTGTTGAAAAGGTTTTGATAGACGACGGCCAGGCAGTGGGAATCCGGCTAACAGATGGCAAAGAATTCCGTGCCAACCGGGTGATATCGGCGGCAGATGGTTTTGCCACACTGAATCACATGCTAGAAGGCAAGTTCACATCCGCCGCAGTGCAGAAAATATATGATGAAGGAGAAATATTCCAGCCGCTGGTGATGGTGTCAATTGGCGTGAATCGCGATCTATCTGATCAGCCGCAAACCCTGGTGCATATGCTGAATAAACCTATTATGATCGCCGGCAAGGAGGAGAAAGCCCTGGGTATCAAACATTTTTGTTATGACCCAACCATGGCTCCGGCGGGAAAATCTGTTGCCATGGTGATGTACAGCACCACTTATGATTACTGGAAGAAGCTGGCAGAGGAACCGGAGCGATATGAGGCAGAAAAGAAGCAGACGGCTTTGACCATCATCTCAGCTATTGAGCACTACTTGCCAGGTTTTGAAAAGGATGTGGCAGTGGTGGATGTAGCTACCCCGCTGACCACCGAACGCTTCACCGGCAACTGGCAGGGTTCATTTGAAGGCTGGCGCATCACCACGAAAAACATGACTCAGGCGTTTACCGGCGGCATGCCGCATACCCTGCCCGGCTTAAAGAATTTCTATATGGTCGGCCAGTGGGTGGAACCGGGCGGCGGCTTACCTACCTCCGGGCTTTCCGGCCGGGGTATCTTCAAGCGCATCTGCAAAGAAGATAAGAAAGAATTTGTGACAACTAGGACTTGACACACCCCAGTTCGACAAGCTCACCGACCGGACGGTTTGAGACGCTCA
>JBAWYZ010000413.1:0-1980 GCA_037143255.1 Leptolinea sp.
AAGTCGTTTGAACAGGTGAAACCGATTTTAACGACTGATCAATCGAAAGTCGGGGAAATCTTCGCCCAAACATTGCTGCAAAACCGGGACGAAAAAACGCTCAAACCCCATTTATTAGAAGGTGTTACCGGATCAGGAAAGACAGAAATTTACTTGCGGGCAGTGGAGGAAACACTGAAATCCGGCCATTCGGCTATCGTTCTAGTGCCGGAAATTTCGCTTACACCTTTAGCTGTGCAACGTTTTCTAACCCGTTTTCCTGGCAAAGTAGGATTGATGCACTCCAAACTTACCCCTGGTGAACGCTACGATACCTGGCGGCGTGCCCGCGCCGGGTTGTTATCTGTCATCATTGGGCCACGTAGTGCCCTTTTCACCCCTTTACAAAACCTCGGTCTGATTATCGCCGATGAATGCCATGATGATTCGTATTATCAGACCGACCCGGCGCCGGCCTATAACGCCCTACACGTAGCAGAAATGTACAGCCGGATAACAGGCAGTCTTTTCCTGGTTGGTTCTGCTACTCCGGATATAACCCAGTTGTACCATGCCATGCATAGTGATTGGGTTCACCTAAAACTGCCGCATCGAATCTCTAGCCGTGGAAACCCGGCTATATCTTCAGTGGATCATTTAGAACCAGGTCTGCCTGACGTTGAAATTGTAGACATGCGCGAAGAATTAAAAGCTGGTGTGCGCTCCATGTTCAGCCGCAATCTGCAAGAATCTTTGCAACAAGTATTAAATGCTGATGAACAGGGTATTTTATTCCTAAATCGACGGGGCAGCGCCACCTTTATATTTTGTTATGATTGCGGACAATCATTAAAGTGTCCCCGCTGCGAAATACCCCTCACCTTTCATACTGCAGCCAATGGGTTGATCTGCCACCACTGTGGATACAAACGAATTCTTCCCAAGACTTGCCCTACCTGCGGCGGTGACCGCATCCGTCGTTTTGGCGCTGGCACAGAACGAGTAGAAGCCGAGATTAAAACCTGGCTGCCAGGCGCGCGCACCTTACGTTGGGATGCTGAAACCACCCGCGGAAAAGACGCCCATGAGATCATTCTCGGCCATTTCAGTGGGCACCATGCCGACATTTTGATCGGTACGCAAATGGTGGCCAAAGGACACGACTTTCCTCTTGTCACTCTGGTAGGCATTCTGATGGCAGAAACCGGTCTAAATCTACCAGATTACCGGGCAGAGGAACGCACTTTTCAACTGATCACCCAGGTGGCGGGGCGCGCCGGGCGCAGCAGCCGTGGAGGAAAGGTAATTTTGCAAACCTACCAACCGGACAACTATGTCATCCATAGCGCCTCCAGGCATGATATGTCCGGTTTCTATGCTGCTGAAATCGAACAACGGCAGCGCTTGCAATACCCTCCCTTTACCCGTCTGGCAAGGCTGCTTTTTCAGGATACCAGCGAAGAGCTATGCCGGACTTCGGCTGAAAAACTCCTAAGCGCCATTCAACTGCGTATTGAGCGGGAAAACCTGGGGGCCTCATCCGTTGGAGGCGCCTTGCCGTGCTTCTTTGCCCGCGAAAATGGCATCTATCGATATCAGGTCATTTTGCGTAGCCCGGACCCGGCGCATGCCCTGCAAGGTCTACCGCTGGGAGGTTGCCGGGTGCAAATTGACCCGGTTGATTTGTTATAAAACACCTGAGGAACATGATATTCCTCAGGTGTCTAAATAAAGCGTTTTTTTACTGTAGAACCGACCAGGGGTTGATGAATCCCCCGTAATAGCGAACTTCAAAGTGCAGATGCGAACCGGTTGAATTGCCGGTGCTGCCGGCTAAAGCAATGGTTTTTCCCTGAGAAACACTTTGACCGCAGCGGACAAGAACTGCGCTGTTATGGCCATAAGCGGTTTTGTACCCATTGCCGTGATCGATCATGACGAAATTACCATCCCCGCCGCCAATCGGGCCAGCATATACCACTACCCCGCTGTCGGCAGCTT
>JBAWYZ010000414.1:0-1975 GCA_037143255.1 Leptolinea sp.
ATCTCGCTTGACCGCCCTTTTGCTGCATGTTATGATGCCGCTACCAATAAGAAGGACGTATGACAGAAATCATCCCGAATCCGACCATCAATCAGCCGGACGGTTTACCTCTCACAGACAATATCAATATTGCGGCAGAAGTTGAAGATGAAACCACGCCGATATGGTTAAGCCTTTGGCAGAACATCCAGCGGCGGGGTCTCACTCACCAAGCAATGCGCATTGGTACCGGGCTGGCTTCCATCACCCTGGTTTTAGTCGCGGTCTGGGTCATGAACAGGTTCTTTCTCACTGGAAATGTGACCAACGCCCAGAAGGCGGACTTTATCTCTCCCCGCGTCGCCCCCACTATACTTCCAGAGGCTGATCCAGCATTAATTACCTTTGCCGCAATTGTCCCAATGGAGAATATTCAACGTCTCGCAGATATGCATACCTCATTACCAGCTAAACCACGCTTCGAAATTACGAAGTATATTGTGCAAAAAGGGGATACAATTTTTGCGATTGCTGGTAAATTCAACTTGAAACCGCAAACCATTTTATGGGGAAATTACAATGTGCTGGCAGATAACCCGCATTATCTAAAACCCGGCCAGGAATTCACCATCCTTCCTATTGACGGCGTATACCATGAATGGCATGCCGGTGAAGGCTTGAACGGCGTCGCAAAATTTTATGGCGTTTCACCGGATACGATTGTCGATTTTCCGGGGAATGGTTTAAACCGCGAAACCCTGGGTGATTTCACCAATCCGAACATTGAGCCAGGGAAAATGTTAATTGTCCCCGGCGGCCAGCGTGAATTTGTGGTTTGGTCGGCGCCTCGCATCACCCGTAAAGATCCGGCCGTAGCTAAGATATTTGGACCGGGTGCCTGTGGCGGCGTGTCAGATGGAACCATTGGAGGTGGATTATTCCTTTGGCCCACTCCAGATCGATTCGTTTCCGGCTTTGATTACTCACCAGAAACCGGTCATTATGCCATTGATATCGGTGGCCAGTTAAATAACGGAGTCTTCGCTTCGGATGGCGGTGTAATTGTATACGCAGGCTGGAATGATTTTGGATATGGCAATGTGATCGTGATTGATCATGGAAACGGATGGCAGACCCTTTACGCCCATCTAAATTCTATCAGCGTGGCTTGCGGGCAGTCGGTATCGCAAGGAGGGGTTATTGGATTATTGGGCAGCACTGGCCGCTCAACTGGTCCGCATTTGCATTTTGAAATGCGCAGTGATACCTATGGAAGGGTCAACCCAAATGACTTTTTACAATAAGTCAGGATAACCAGTTTTCTTCTACAATTGGCAGCGCTAGAATAGCTAAACGAAGGTGAACTAAAAAATTCGAAAGGAGATTGGTATGGTTACTCAAATGGATATTCGACCCTCTCCTATAGCCGGACGGTGGTATGAAGCTGACCCGGTGCAGCTATCCCGGCAAATTGATGAATATTTGAAAAAAGCAACAAATCCGCAAATTTCCGGCGAGGTTATTGGGCTGGTCGCCCCACATGCCGGACACCGCTATTCAGGCCGCACTGCCGGCTACGCGTTTAAGACCATTCAAGGCAACTCTTATGATCTGGTGGTTGTGATTTCACCATATCACGACATGTTTCCCGGATCGTTGATCACCACAGCTCATCAAGCATATAGCACCCCTTTGGGGAACATTCCCGTTGATACCCATACAGTTGCTTTTCTGGATTCTGAAATTCGTGCCGCGCTTGGCGCTGGCTTGAAACTTATTAGTCATGATATGGAGCATTCCCTGGAAATCGAACTTCCATTTCTACAGCGGGCGGTTGCGGGGGGATTTCAACTCCTGCCGGTGATGGTGCGTTCTCGCGATTCCCATGAGATGCACGCTTTGGGAAAAGCATTGGCAACAATTGCATTGAAACAAAATACATTATTGGTGGCCAGCAGCGATCTTTCGCATTTTTATCCTGAATCGGAAGCCAATA
>JBAWYZ010000415.1:0-1956 GCA_037143255.1 Leptolinea sp.
GGGCTGGGGGATTCAACCCTGAAATAGGATTAACTAATCCTTTCAGCAGAATCCCCCCAACCCCCCTTCTTTGGATGGAAAAAGCACCATCCAAACAAAGGAGGCAAAGAAGCATTGGGCTGAAAAATATTTCCTGCCTTTTTTAGCGCGTCATGCTGCGGTACTTGATGCGTTTTGGCTGATCGGCGTCGGTGCCCAACCGTCTGTGCAAGTCAGCTTCATAATCTGACCAGTTACCGGTAGAAAACTGGATGACGCTGTCGCCTTCAAAAGCGAGAATGTGGGTGGTGATGCGGTCCAGGAACCATCGGTCATGCGAAACAACTATGGCGCAGCCAGCATAATTCTCCAGAGCCTCTTCTAAAGCCCGTAATGTGTTGACGTCCAAATCATTGGTAGGTTCATCCAGCATGAGCACATTGCCCTGGCTCTTCAGCATCTTGGCCAGGTGCAGACGGTTACGCTCTCCGCCGGAGAGCACCCCAACCTTTTTCTGCTGCTCGGTACCCATGAAGTTAAAAGCGCTTACATACGCGCGGGAATTGCGTTTGTGCCCACCAAGATCGATAAATTCCTGCCCTTCGCTGATTTCTTCCCAAACAGAATTTTCACCATCCAGTGATTCGCGGCTCTGGTCTATATAAGTAATTTTGACCGTTTCACCAATCTGAACTTCTCCTGAGTCGGGCTTTTCCTGACCAGTGATCATGCGTAAAAGCGTGGTTTTTCCGGCGCCATTGGGGCCAATCACCCCAACAATTGCCCCGGCAGGAATGTTCAACTCCAGATTATCAATTAATATGCGATCGCCGTAGGCTTTGGAAACCCCTTTGAACTCTATAACCCGGCCACCCAGGCGCGGGCCGGGGGGAATATAAATCTCCAAATCTTCGCGGCGTTTTTCAGATTCCTGGCTAAGCAGGCTTTCATAGGCTGTATAACGCGCCTTGCCCTTGGACTGGCGCGCTTTGGGCGACATACGGATCCATTCCAGTTCGCGTTCCAGGGTTTGCTGACGTTTACTTTCACCCTTTTGTTCCTGGCGCAGGCGTTCTTCTTTTTGTTCCAACCAGGTGGAATAATTGCCTTTCCAGGGAATACCGAAGCCGCGGTCCAGTTCCAAAATCCAGCCGGCGACATTATCCAGGAAATAGCGGTCATGTGTAACCGCAATAACCGTACCCTTGTATTGCTGTAAATGTTTTTCCAACCAGGCTACCGATTCGGTATCCAGATGGTTGGTAGGCTCATCCAGCAGTAGGATATCCGGCTCGGTGAGCAACAAACGGGTTAAAGCTACCCGGCGGCGTTCACCACCGGATAAGGTTTTGATCAGCGAATCACCCGGAGGGCAGCGCAGGGCATCCATGGCCAGGTCGAGACGGTTGTTTAATGTCCAGGCGTCGTGTTTATCCAGTTCATCCTGTAGTTTGCTTTGTTCTGCCAGGAGGGCGTCAAAATCAGCATCCGGCTCGGCGAATTTTTCGTTAATCGCGTCAAACTGCTTGAGCATATCAACAATGGGTTGGACGGCTTCTTCCACCACCTGCTGAACCGTTTTGTCCGGGTCTAATTGCGGTTCCTGTTCCAGCATGCCTACAGAGTAGCCTGGCGAAAAGACCACTTGCCCGTTGAAAGCATCATCAATACCGGCGATGATGCGCAGCAGGGTAGATTTGCCAGCGCCGTTTAATCCTAAAACACCGATTTTTGCCCCGTAGTAAAAACCCAGTGAGATATCCCGCAGAATTTGACGGTTATTGGGTTGGACAATTTTGCCAACCTTTACCATGGAAAAGATTACTTGTTGGTCGTTCATAAATATCTTTTTAGATCCTTTGTTTAAATAGTAGGAAATCTCTTGTGTTTTATTTTACCCGTTAATGATGCTGGGATAGCAAACACAATTATCCCAATGCAATGTGCGCCGGATTACCGGTCGTACATACATCAGGC
>JBAWYZ010000416.1:0-1955 GCA_037143255.1 Leptolinea sp.
GATATTGGCATGTCAAGCCCCCACCCAACCCTTCGCCAAATTCCCAAAAGCGAATTTTAGAGGAGGAAAGGTGAGTAATGGTTAAAACCATTTTTGCTAAGCTGAGAATTGCTCGAACTGTTCTATGATAAAATAATTCAGATTAGTAACCAATGCTACACTGAGAATTGAGAATATCCCTTATATGGTTAATGATTGGATCTACATCGGTCTATTTATTCTGATTTCTCTCTTTCTGCCGGCTGCGGCGATTGTCATAGCCGGTTGGTTATCTCCGTATAAACCGAACAAAATCAAAAATTCCACCTACGAATGTGGTATAGAAACCGTTGGCGAGTCGTGGGTTCAGTTTAAAGTCCAATATTACATTTATGCTTTGGTATTTCTGGTATTTGATGTAGAAACTGTTTTCCTTTTCCCCTGGGCGGTGGCTTATCAACAATTAACCATATTTGGAGTAATTGAAGCCGTTATATTCCTATCAATTCTTGCCGGCGGTCTACTATACGTGTGGAAGAAGGGCGCGTTGGAATGGGCTTAGGGTCTTTTTTTTGGATTTCTCGGGGCAACTTATGAGTATCTGGTACGACCCGATTGGTCTTATCGAATCTAGCCTGACCACTTTATTTTTAAGTTGGGGTTTTTCTGCAGAAATCACTCGGATTGTTATTTATATTCTGGGCGGATTTACGCTGGCTACCGGCGCCATGATTTTTGTAACATTCCTCATTTGGCTGGAACGCAAGGTGATCGGGCGCATGCAAGACCGCCTTGGACCCAATCGGGTTGGTCCGTTTGGCATTTTCCAATCGATTGCGGATATGCTGAAAATCTTTACCAAAGAATACATCACCCCGGCAGGTGCAGATCTGGTTGCTTATAACCTGGCGCCCATACTTTCAGTCGCGGGCGTATTAATGATCTGGGCGGTTATGCCTTTAGGTCTTACCTTCCTGGGCGTTAATCTAAATATGGGCGTGCTCTACATCATTGCTGCTGGAGCGATTGGTGAAATCGGTGTCGTTCTGGCAGGATGGGGATCCAATAATAAATTCGCGCTGCTCGGGGCATTTCGAGCAATTGGCCAGTTGATCTCCTACGAAGTCCCCATGATGATTACCCTGATGATCCCGATTATGTTTTCCGGCTCATTGGGATTGAATGATATTGTCAAAGCCCAATCCATCTGGTTTGTGGCGCTTGCTCCCGTTGCAGGAGCAATTTTCTTTATTACGCAAGTGGCTGAAATTGGCCGTTCTCCATTTGACCTGATCGAAGCCGATTCGGAAATTGTGGCTGGCTTCAACATTGAGTATTCTGGATTAAAATTCGGCATGTTTTTTGTGGCCGAATTTCTGCATGCTTTTACAGCCGCCGCCTTATTTGTTGTACTTTTTCTAGGTGGGTGGCAGGGCCCCCTGGCAGAAAAATACCCTTTGCTGGGAGTATTCTACACCAGCATAAAAACGAGTCTGGTTTATTTTGTTATCATTTGGATGCGCGGTAGCCTTCCGCGCTTCCGCATGGATCAAATGATGGATGTCAACTGGAAACTACTTACCCCCATGGCGCTGGCAACCATAATGGCAACTGCTGTCGTTGATAAATTAACCGCCAACGGCCAAATTGCTTCCCGCATTGGGGCATTATGGCTGGCTAATATTGTGATAATAATTTTCACACTTCGCTACCTGCGCTCTTTTTCCCAGAGAAGGCGCCGGCCGCTGGTTGTTCCAAACGCATCCGGCGTCATACATGAAACCACGGGTGAGGTGATTTCTTGACGATTTTGCAGGTTGTTTTCCTGATTACGGCTGCAATCACCTTGATTTCTGCTGTGATGGTTGTTTCTCTGCGAAAACTTATGCAGTCTGCTTTTGCTTTTATTCTGTCATTAATGGGGGTCGCCGTCATATTTGCCATTATTGGCAGCGGTTTCTTCGCCATTGTTCAAG
>JBAWYZ010000417.1:0-1953 GCA_037143255.1 Leptolinea sp.
ACTACATCGCCTGGTTTGATAAGAGGTTTATCAATTTTTAAGAACACGTCCCGTCCTACCATCAATCGTGCCAGGTCGCGAGTATTAGTTTCAGTTTTATTAACTGTTTGAACTACACACCCATTCCGAAGAACTGTGACCCGATCGCAGACGTCCATCACCTCTTCCAGTTTATGGGTAATGAATATGATGGAAAGGCCTTCTATCGTTAATGTTTTTAGGGTTACAAATAATTCGTCCACTTCACCGGGGGTGAGAACGGCGGTAGGCTCATCTAATATAAGCAGCTCCGCCTTGCGGTAAAGCGCTTTCAGGATTTCAACACGCTGTTGGACACCAACCGGAAGTTGCCAGATTTTAGCTTTGGGGTCTACATTAATGCCGAAACGGTTGGCTGTTTTCACAATCTCTTTTTCAACATCTTCAAGATTTAAGAAAGGTTCTCGTTTCGAAGGCAGACCAAGAACTACATTTTCTGCGACCGTCAGAGGAGGGACTAGTTTAAAGTGTTGGTGCACCATTCCAATACCAAGAGCAATGGCATCCCGCGCCTGGTTGATGGTGACTTCCTTGTCCTTCCAGATTATCTTACCGCTATCTGGGCGGTATACTCCATAAACACAATTCATCAAGGTGCTTTTTCCGGCGCCGTTTTCCCCTAAAAGAGCATGGATTTCTCCATGTTCGATAACCAGGTCAACGTTATCATTCGCCAGGACACCAGGAAATGATTTGCGGATTTTTTCCAGACGGAGGAGTTCAGTCATGGCATCTCCAAGAATAAATTAATTAAGAATAAACAAACAATAATTTCATTCGGACTATCAAGCGGGATGTTTTCCATTCAACCCAGCCGGAAAACATCCCGCAATAATCTTTTTTCACCATTGCGCCAAGGTATAAAGGAGCTCAACAGCGAAAAATTAAAAGCGGTTTACAGGTCGGTGCGCACTTTAAGGTTCGGGATGGCGCCAGCGCCTTCTTTTATGTATTTATGATAAAGATCAAAGACTTGTTTTTCAACTTCTACTGGAACCAGTCCATAGGTTGGGTTAAGTTGGGCAACGCCATCCATCACACCCTGGGGCATATTTACACCAAGGGGTGAGCCTTTTTTGGCAAAAGCAACTGCCCCGTTTTCCATCTGTTTCCAGGCTTTTTCTTCCCATCCACCAAGGATGAATTCTGGTCCAAGATAGTTCTTGTCTTTCACCCAGGCAATCGCCTTAATCTCTTTACCGGCTTTGCGCCCTTCTTTAATAGCCTCAACAGTACCGGTATCGCCAGCATCAGCAAGCAATACGAAGGTATCATAGCCTTGTTCAATCAGGGCTTTGGTCAATTCTTTGGCTTTGGCGGGGTCATTCCAGGAGCCTACAGGAACTTCATCAATTACAATATCTTTTCCAAGGTCTTTGGCAGCCTGGCGGGACATTTCTGGTTGCCAGGACAAGTTTGGATAGGATGTGCCAACAATCCAGGCTGTCTTTCCAGATTTGGTAAGCTGTGACATCATCATACCGATGAAGTAACCACCTTCTCCAGTTGAGTAACAATGTCCAATAACATTGGGTTCTTTCCCGAAGCAGCGGCTAGTCTGAAGGAATTGGATCTTGGGAAATTCGGCGGCAACTGCGTCAATCTGATCACCATATTCGAAACCATGGGCATGAATAATTGCGCAGCCAGATTCAGCGAATTCACGCAAAACAGATTCGGCTTCTTCAACCTTGGTTTCTTCACGATAAAGGATATCCATACCGAAATTGTCACGAAGGTTGACCAATCCATTGTAAGCCTGGGTTGTCCAACCAGCATCATTGACAGGACCGGGCAGCACAGAGCAGATTTTCTTGCCAGCCAGGAATTCTTTGGCAGCAACCATGGGGTCAACGGCTGCGGCTTTTTCAACTTCTACGACTTTCTCAACTACTTTTTCTACTACAACAGTTT
>JBAWYZ010000418.1:0-1939 GCA_037143255.1 Leptolinea sp.
TGATTCGAGTCTAGCATGTTTGGGCGGGCGGGGCAAGCTGGAATGATTGAAGCTATGAAGGGGAGTAATTAACCACGAAGAAAATAAACACGAAATACTCGATCTTCAAAAAAACGGCTGGGAGAAGGGATGCGAAAATCATTTCAATTGTCCGCGAACTCTTCATCTTGAACCTTGCGTTTGTATCGCGGTAGGTGGCATTGAAGATTTAATTATCCATGTCCGTTATAAAAAAAAAGGGGGCGCATCGGTTTTCAAAGCCGACGCGCCCTAATCTATTCAACCCGTGTGATAAAAATATTAAGGCGGGTTATTTGATCACAAAATTCTTGGCGCTAGATTTTCCGCCCGGTTTGGGGCTCAGTACGGTGATCGCGACTTTCTTGATCGGGGATTTCAAGCTTGACGCCGGCACGGTGGCTTCCAGAGTGGTGCGGTTGACCTGCGTAGTGGTCAGGGCAAGCGTGCCGAAATAGATCACCGAGGCGCTGATGAAGTTGGTGCCTCGCACGGTGAGCAGCGTGTCGGAACTGCCAGGGGAAACCAGAGCCGGCGAGATGGCGGTTATTTTAGGCTTGGGGATCTTGGTCGGATTCAGCATCCAAACCTGCCCGCCCATCTGGCTATTCCAGGTGCCAAAATACAGGTTGTAGTTGAAAACTGCGACATTCAGGTTGGCTATAGCCTCGGTATTGGCGGAAGTTCCCAAACCGTTGGCGTTTAGCTGGCTGAAGTTGATCCCATCCGATGAGCGCCAGACCTGCATACCCGATGACCAATTCCGGGTGATGACATACAGGTAACCATCCAGAGACAATACTGTTTCCATCGCTTCGTTAGCAGAATTGCCAAAACCGGTGGTATTTACCGCGCTCCATGAAGACCCATTGTATTTCCACAACTGACCGCCAGTGTCCCAATTACCGGTGCCAATATAGAGATTTTTGTTGTACAATGCCATCCCCCCCGGCAATATATTACTGGTATTTCCAAATCCGCCACTGACGTCTTTTGTCCAGCTGCCACTGTCGCCACTGGTAGAGCTCCAGACCTCCATTCCATCATTTTCGTTTGTACCCAAAGCGTAGAGACGCCCGTTGAAGACCACCATCGAACGGATCTCATAAGTATCTGT
Organism: Leptolinea sp.; assembly: GCA_037143255.1. Lineage (GTDB taxonomy): Bacteria > Chloroflexota > Anaerolineae > Anaerolineales > Anaerolineaceae > Leptolinea. The sequence goes on from JBAWYZ010000418.1 coordinate 1,136, forward strand.
GTTTCCAAACCCGCCACTTGCCACAATTGACCAGCTGTCTTTGTCGCCACTGTCGCTGCGGTATATGTCCGCTCCATTCGTGCGGTCACTCCTCGATGCATAGATTTTCCCATTGAATTCAACCAGTGAGTTAATATTAACACTATTTCCAGTCCTACCAAACGCATCCGGGACTACTCCCTCCCAGGCGCTTCCATCAAAACGCCAGATTTGGCCGGGTGTGGTCATATCCGTAGACCACACAGCTGTGCCGGCATACAACTTGCCGCCAAATACAAGCAGGTCGGGTATTGACGGAGCCGCGTCAGCGCCGCCACCAAATCCGGGTTCATTGACCTGGGTCCAATTCTTGCCGTCGGCGCTGCGCCAGACAGTTGACCCAATATACCAGTTCCCAGTAGCAGCATAGAGAAATCCTTTATAGGTTTCCATAGCGGAAATTCCCGGAGAATGCAGGTCACCAAAGCCGTTGATGTTGACCTGGGTGAAGCCGCTCACCCCCACGGTGAACTTCTTGATCGTTTGCTGGCTGAAATTGCTGGTAGCGTAAATCGACCCGGCGGAATCGACCGCCACACCTTCTGCCCCGTGCAAATGATCCTGGGGGCCATCGGTTTTGGCAGTACCGTTCCAATTGCCACCCACGCTGGCCCGGTACTGCCCGGATGAAGTGAACACCATCACGCGTTCGTTCCAGCCGTCGGCCACAAACAGGTTATTGTTTTTATCCACAGCCAGCCGTTCCGGGTTATTAAAATAAACATACTGTTTGGCTGATGTGCCGGTCACGCCCAGGGTGCGCAC
>JBAWYZ010000419.1:0-1924 GCA_037143255.1 Leptolinea sp.
AATTATTGTCTGTTCACAGACTGCCAGGTTGGTTCATTTACAGGCTGGGTACAGTAGTGATCGGATGATATTTATTCCCAATGGATTTGATCTGTCCGAGTTTAAACCCAACCTGCAGGCAAAATCAGCGATCAGGAGCGAACTGGAAATTGATGATTCCAGTTTGGTTGCAGGGATGGCTGCGCGTTTTGATCCGCAAAAAGACCATGCGACTTTTTTTATTGCTGTCGAAGAATTATTGGAAAAATTTCCCAATTTGCATATTATTCTGTGCGGTGATGAAATGTCGCAAGAAAATGCAGACTTGATGAAATTGGTTTCCCCACTCGGCGCGCAGAACCGTTTCCACCTGTTGGGGAGAAGGAGCGATATGCCGGATATATTAGCTTCCTGGGATGTTGCGGTACTTTCTTCGAGTTACGGTGAAGCATTCCCTCTAGTGATAGGGGAAGCCATGGCTTGTGAAGTTCCCTGTGTAGGCACGGATGTTGGAGATACTGCTGATCTAATTGGAGCGACCGGCGTAGTTGTCCCTGCTCGGCAGCCGCATCTGCTGGCTGATGCAGTTGGCAATATTCTATCTATGTCTGTGGGTGACCGTAAAAATCTGGGGTTGGCGGCTCGTAGACAGGTTCAATTGAAATATGAGATTGGTTCTGTCGCAGAACGGTACCAAAAAATCTGGAGCGAGGTCGCTGCTTTATGACTAATCCCCCGGGTTATAACGAGCGCCTCTTCAACAAAGGTTTTCGGTCGAAAATTCACTTTGCCCGATTTTCCTGGCTGCGAAAAATGGTTGGCAATGTCTCACAAAAACAACCATTGCGGGTGATCGAACTGGGCTGTTTTGACGGCCGTTCCATCAATTGGCTCCCCTGGGAACCATCATTGTTTGACGGTTTTGATGCCAACTGGGAAGGCGGATTGGATATTGGGAGAAAACGCTTTGCTGGTAACCAGAATATTCGGTTTCATCAATGTTCTAATCCGGCTGAGATGATTCCCGCAGCAGAGGGATATGATATTGGCATTTCTTTAGAGACAATGGAACATATTCCACCAGAGACGGTGGAAGGATATCTGGATGTGTTTGCGAGTTCTGTGAAAACAGCAGTTTTCATCAGTGTCCCGAACGAGATCGGCATCCCGTTTTTAAGTAAATATCTGGCAAAAAGATTGATTTACCGAGATAGCAAAGATGAGCCTTACTCGCTTGCCGAAGTTTGGGATGAGACGTTTGGACAAACACAAAAAGTTCACCGCAACGAACATAAAGGGTTTGATTACCGTTTCTTTGTAGAGCAGGTTCGCAAAAAGTTTATCATCCAGGGCGTGATGGGTGTGCCGTTTTCCTGGCTGTTACCCGGCCTATCATTTACTGTTGGAATAATAGCCGCCCCAAAACGGGGATGATTTTTTAGGCATCGAATACTGGTATACTCTCAAAATCCTTAACCTGAACAAAGGAAAAAAATGTGTGGAATAACGGGATTTCTTGATACCCGGCAAGGCGATAGCAGCGCTGAATTAGAAGCCAAAGTCACCCGGATGTCAGATGCCATTGTCCATCGCGGACCGGATGACAGTGGCACATGGGTGGATGCAGCCGCTGGAGTAGCCCTGGGTTTTCGCCGGCTGGCTATTGTCGATTTGACCCCTACTGGTCACCAACCGATAGTCTCCTCCAGCGGTCGGTTTGTGATGGTTTTCAACGGCGAGATCTATAATTATGCTGAGCTGCGCAATGAATTAATCGCTAGGGGTATTTCGTTCCGTGGCACATCTGATTCTGAGGTTATGGTGGAGTCCATTGACGCCTGGGGATTGACTTCTTCCGTCAAACGGTTCAATGGACAATTTGCGTTTGCCTTATGGGATAGGCGTGATCGGATTCTACATCTTGTGCGTGACCGGGTGGGTGTTA
>JBAWYZ010000420.1:0-1920 GCA_037143255.1 Leptolinea sp.
GCCTTATGATCATATCTATGATCCGCTGTTGGATGAATTTGAGCCCGGCTTGAAAACTGCGGATGTGCAGCAGGTCTTTGCTATTTTGCGTGAGAAGCAGGTAGCATTAATTCGGGAACTGGCTGCCCGTCCCCAGGTGGAGTCTTCGTTTCTGCATCAGTTCTACCCGGAAGAAAAGCAGTGGTCATTTGGCGTGGATGTAATCTCTGATTTTGGATTTGACTGGGAGCGTGGCCGGCAGGATAAATCCGCACACCCCTTTACAACTACTTTCGGACTGGGGGATGTGCGCATTACTACCCGGTTAATCCCCAACTACCTGGGCTCAGCTTTATTCAGTACTATGCACGAAGCCGGTCATGCCATGTATGAACAGGGATTCAGTCATACACTGAAACGAACGCCTTTGGCTACCGGTGCATCCATGGCGGTTCATGAATCACAATCGCGCTTGTGGGAGAACCTGGTTGGCAGATCGAAAACTTTCTGGAAACACTATTACCCCAAACTTCAAGCGCTCTTTCCAGGTCAATTGGAAAAAACCAATCTTGATGTGTTTTATCGCGGGATTAACCGGGTGGAACCGTCACTTATTCGGACGGAATCAGACGAAGCAACCTATAATCTGCACGTCATGCTGCGATTGGAATTAGAAATCGCCTTGCTTGACCGCAAAGCGGAAGTCAAAGACTTGCCGGAGATTTGGCGCACGCGGATGAAGGAATATCTCGGCGTAGTTCCGGATGATGATACTCACGGCGTACTGCAGGATATTCACTGGGCTGCCGGTCTGGTCGGGTACTTCCCTACCTATGCCCTTGGAAATGTAATTTCTGCTCAACTTTGGGAAAAGATATTGAAGGATGTTCCCTCTATAGATGACATGATTTCGCGCGGCGATTTTGCTCCGTTGCTCGGTTGGCTGCATGATAATATCCATATACACGGCGCCAAATTCGAGACACAGGAACTGGTCAAACGGGTAACTGGCTCTTCCATTGATCCGCAACCGTACCTCAACTATCTTGAAACGAAATTCAAGGAAATCTACGCGTGAGTTTGAAGCTATTTCGATTTTCCATAAAAAACCGGACGGTAGGGAACCGCCATCCGGTTTTTCTTTCTGTTCTGGTATGGATTATCTTTAATTTCAGTTTTTCACCGGCCGCCGGGATTGCTCAAGCCAATGTAGTTATTCTCAACAGCGCCGCTACACCTACACCCGGCAATCAAATTGAAATCCCCGCTTCCGGTGAACCAGTGATTTTTCAGCCGAGAAATAATGCCCGGCTGATTTCACCACTCAAGCTACAGCTTATCACGAAACCTGGCGAGGACGGCTTAGTCCGGATTGAATTATTGGGACATGATAACCGCTTGATCTTTCGGAAAATGATGGATTATCACTCGTTCAAAGGCAAAACCATGCTCCTTGAGCAGGAAATTCCATTTGAAATTCGCGCTGATGAATCAGCCAGATTGCAAGTCGTATTAGAAGATACCAAGGGACGAACAACTTTTCTTAATTCAATCAACCTAACCTTGTTGGGAGTTCGCGGCAGCGAGTCCGATGGAGATGCGGTTGTTAATCCGCGCTTTCGGATTGACCAACCTGATTTTTCAAATGAGATCAAAGGCAGAACCCTCACATTACAATGTGGGATTAAACCTGTAAACATCACACCGATAATTGTTGAACTTATCGCAAAGGATGGGCACACACTGACTTCGCGTTTTGTACCAATCGCAATGCCCAATGATCAGACGGCGTTTACTACTTTGAAAGCTGAATTGCCGTTTAGAGTATCAGCCCCAACGCAGGTTACGTTACGAATACGCCAGGAAAGCAACACCCTGATTAAAGGTACAGTAATGTTGTGGAGTGGAAAAGTAACGATTAGCCCATAAACAATCGTCTAT
>JBAWYZ010000421.1:0-1918 GCA_037143255.1 Leptolinea sp.
CCTGATCCTGTTCGCCACTCGAACTTATTTCCAGTCCAGTCAGGGATAAACGTTTTTTGGTGAGTATTTCAACCACATCCACCGCCGAGCAGGAAGCCACGGCGATCAGCAATAAATCTGAGGGCTTGATTCCAATGCCTTCGTCCGGAGTGGAAAGTACCACCGAGTGCTTGGTCGAATCAATCCCGATAAACTGTTTCCCTTCAATCCACTTAACAGTTGCAGTTCCCATTGTGCTCCTTAGTGTCCTTCATTTAATAATCATGTCCTGAGGTTCAGGTTTCTTTCATTTAATGTTTCCCGGGTAACGGCGCACGGCCGCTAAAGTTTAGCCTGCTCAGGAAAACCCGCCGCGCGGGCTGCAACTGCTGCTGCTAGCAAAGCTGCTTGAACCTGAAGCGGCACCGACCAAGAAATGACCCGTGAAAGCTTTTTCTGGGTATTTGAACTTTCGCACTTTGGGCAGACGGGCAGTTGGTCGGCTTCGGAAAAGCGCAGCATCTTTTCAAAAGCTTCTCCACATTCGTTACAACGATACTCATAAAATGGCATAGGTATTCTCCTTAATTTTTTCTATAGCCGAGCCAGGGTTTAGTGTAATTTTTCCGGATGGTCAATCAGTGTTCCAGCCAGGTACGCATCCAATGCCGCCTGGATATCGGTGATATCGGTGATGACTGGCTGAATGTCATTCTCTTGCAGGCTAACATGAGCACCCGTGCCCATGCCGCGTGTGATCAAGGCCTGGCAGTCGGCAATTGGGATTATCATAGCATTGTGATCATGATGGTGATGATGTTCGCCATCCGGTTCGGGGGCTATGCCAATGGTGACAACCTGCGGAAAAGATCTGGTGACAGCTTCGCGGTTTGTTACCTTGCCCGCCTCAATGGTAAATATTTCGTAAAATAGTGCGCGGCCAAAATGAGCCGATATGGTCTGATGGTCGTCTGAAACGATCGCTATTTTCAAGGTTCTCTCCATTATGATTATTATCTTGCTTCCAACAAATAGGCATCATCATCTTGCCAGACAAGTGTAACCGATTTGAACCCGGCTTCGAGCAAATATTTTGTTACTTGTTCCACGCTGAGACGGTGATGACGCGGCGGACCGGACTCAGCAACCGCATCCGGCCGCCAATCCAGCACGGCCAACGTGCCGTCCGCCTTCAGTATGCGCCGCAGTTGGCTGGCAAGAGTTTCGGCTGGGGTTACTTCGTGCAAAACAAAGGCCGCCCAAACCCAGTCCAGGCTGGCTGTGGCTAATTCTATTTTTGGTAATTCCGCCTGCAGCAAGCGTACCTGGGACGGCGGGTTGCGCTTTGCCAGCATATCCAACATCTCCTGGCTGACGTCCAGTGCCCAAACTATGCCATTGCTGCCAACTATTTCGGCCAATGGAAAAGTCCAGAAACCTGGGCCGCTGCCCAGGTCCAGCACACTTTGGCCAGGTTGAATCACCAGCCGGGTTAGAAATTTGGAAGGGTTCCAACGGGCTTCACGCTCAGGACCAATCAGGGTCTGCTTTTTATGTTGATCAAAGCGACGTTCTTCTGCTGCCATTATATTTTCCTCACATATTTCCCTGAGACAGGGATACAATCGTTCTGGGAGTATCCATTATGAATGCTTTTATTGAACCACCACAGAGAATTAATTTAATACTGCGCCTGGGCATCTGGATTTCAGAGAAAGTGACCGGACGCAGAATGCTTCCTGCCCGTATTCTCGCCTGGTATCCGAAGGCTGCATTTGGTTCTGGTTTCCTCGAGTCATTGGTCGCGCATCAGGATGGCAAGCTGGATGAACGCATGCTGAAATTGGTGCGCATGGCAGCTTCGTTTGCGGCAGCCTGCCCATTTTGCATTGACATGAATTCCCATGAACATGAAGCGCAGAAGATCAATGCTCAAGAG
>JBAWYZ010000422.1:0-1914 GCA_037143255.1 Leptolinea sp.
TGTGCATTTCAGAGTTCTGATGCCATAAAACGGATGTAGCGTGTATTCATCGTCGATCGCCTTCAGCAGGATCAATTCCTGTTTGTTCGGAATTGGGGGCAACAATACTTTATTTTACTCGTTTCACAAGAGTGGTTGTTTTTGAGATGTGCGGGGGAAGTTGTGAAAATGCTTTACCTCCACCGCATATATCAAGCCCATCAAATACAATTTTGTTAACAATCAAAGCGGTTATTTCAAATGTTTCGTTGATTCCCAATTCCTCAGATCCCAGATAAATATTATCCGCCCTGAACGTATTCCCTGAAAATATTGTCGCCTGCCTATCTACCCTGATGGCAATCCCATTTTCTGCAAGCTCCCGATGCCCAATTAACACAACCAAGTCACTTGAAATACTTTCAGAAATCGTTCCAATAACGGTCTTGAGCGGATACCCGACCTCCTGATCCAAAAATGGGGACAGTATTTCAATTTTCGGAGAATCATCTTTCTGTTCATCAGGGAGCGATAACCTCTGACTGAATATTATTTGTTCCAATTGCTGAATTCGTTTTTTCAGGTCCTCGTAATTTTCTGCCATTGTTCCACCCTTTCCAGTTATAGATTTATGAGGACTTCCGGTTTCCATAATGGATAGACCAATATCATTGAAAGATTCCCACGTTTCACCCATTGCCGCGACAATCGCTTTTTGATTTTTGTAAGATGCTTTTTTCTTCTTATAGATTAAATCCGAAATATATCCACTTGATATATTTGCATTTAATGCAATTATCTTGAGCTTGCGTTTCCATTTTGTATCAGCAAGATGACACAGGGCCGCATGAAATATCAAATATGAAGGTTCAAAATCCATGGTTATTATTATCGCCGATTGAGAATAAAATAGCAACTACTTTTTTTCTCACATTTAGCTTGACAAAGGTAAATATTTTCACTAAAAGCGAGGTATGAAAAAAATAACTCAACAATTCATTGCAAAAACATTGAATATCAGCTCGGGGTTTATCAGCGAGATATTGAGTGGAAAAAAACGACCTTCCTGGTCAGTCGCCAAGCGCCTGGCTGAAGTCACCCGATCAACCCCCGCCGAGTGGATGGAAGCCCCACCCGAAACTCTGCGACAGATCATCAGCAACATGACGGATAAGAGACAATGAAATCCAAATGCAGCAATTCAAAATCCCATTTGCAATAAAGCCTTAAGCCAGGAGCGGTCATTTGACCAGCCGACGCTTTTGTGTCGGCTACAAGAGCGTTGACCGTTGACGGTGAACGGTCAAAGGTCAACGGCTGTTACAGTTGCAATGCTCATAGTGCATTTTTGGATTTGGAGGTAGTGGAATGAAGACTAACAGCCAAGAACAGGTGACCGGCCAGTCGCCCCTACCCAACATCTGTTCGATGCAACACCCATCCGTAACAACAGTTCTATCTCCATTTACAGATTTTTCAGAGATCCGCCCGGATATTTTAGCGGCAGCGGCCGAACGGGGGAGCCGGGTGCATGCAGCATGCGCGGCCCATGTCAATGGACTGTGGGCGGATTGCTTTTTATTGCAGGAGGAAAAAGGTTACTTCAAGAGTTTTCTGGATTGGTCGAGCCGGGCCGTATCGGAATTTCGGGCTGTCGAAATGGAGCTTGCCGACCCCAAACTCGGTTACATGGGACACCCGGATGCCATCGTCAAAATGTCGGGCGATACCGGATTGACCGTAATCGATTACAAAACACCTATGACCGCATCGAAAACATGGCTGCCGCAAATAGCGGCATACGCCCACCTGGCACGGACCAACGGATATGACATCAAACGTGGACTGGCCGTTCGGCTGAAAAAAACCGGCGGCAGCCCGATCTCGACCGAAATTGATATCGATGGAGAGCCATGGATGGCGTTTTTGAATGCG
>JBAWYZ010000423.1:0-1910 GCA_037143255.1 Leptolinea sp.
TCCAGGATAACCACATCGGACGTTTGTAACGTGGTGTTCCATCTTCCTTCAAGAAATTGACTTGGACTAGCAGCCTGTCGGAGTAATTGAAGACGTCAAAGATTGGTACACTTGAGCAATGACACGAAAATTTACGAAACCCGATTACACAGCGACACCAAATATACAAATCAGTCTTGGAGAAGCCATTCCAGCGGATCACCTGGCGCGATTTGTTGTCGATATGGTTGCGCAACTGGATCTGAGAGCAATATATAAACGCTACGGAGTACGTGGCGGGGAAGCAATAGCGCCCGAAGCGTTGCTGGCATTGATTTTTTACGGTTATTCCACCGGTAGGTTCAGCTCGCGGAAAATAGAGAGAGCGACATATGAAGATCTGGGGTTTCGGTTTGTTGCCGGTGGCTTGCACCCAGATCACGACACAATCGCAAATTTCCGTAAAACATTTTTACCAGAATTGAAAGGACTGTTCGTTCAGCTTCTTCTCCTGGCGCAACTTTCGGGAGTATTGAAGGTTGGCAATCTCAGTTTGGATGGCAGTAAGATCCATGCAGATGCTTCAAAAAGCAAAGCGGTAAGTTACGGACGGTTGAAAGAATTAGAAACGGCTCTGCGAGAAGAAGTTGCGTGCCTGTTTGAAATGGGAGAACAGGCTGACCAAGGAGACGTGGAACTGCCAGAAGGTTTGGTAATCCAGGATGAAATTGCTTTTCGGCGAGTGCGTCTGGAAAACCTTGCGACTGCCAAAGCAGTTCTGGATGCTCGCGCCAAGGAACGTTATGGAGCCGAGAAGGCCGAATATGATGTGAAATTGAAGGAGCGGGAAGCAAAAGCCCGCAAGCGGCACCAGAAACCACGCGGGAAAGAGCCCAAACCACCAGAAGAAGGACCGAGTGATAAAGATCAGTATAATTTTACCGATCCTGACTCTCGCATCATGAAAAATAGCAGCAATAACGGATATGACCAGCATTACAACGCACAGGTGGCCGTTACCCAAAACAGCATGTTTATCGTTGCTACTTCGCTTTCCAATCATCCAAATGATAAACAAGAAGCGGAACCGACCTTGGATGCGTTTCCGGCAGAATTAGGTCAACCGGATGGCGTTGCGATGGACAATGGCTATTTCAGTGCCCGCAATATTGAAGCTACGGAAGAACGCGGCATTGAACCATATATTGCAACGGGTCGTGAAGCGCACTACAAACACGTGGAAGATTTGCTTGGCAACCTTCCGGCTGAACCGCCTGCGGACGCCAGTCCCAAAGAGAAAATGGCCTATAAACTTGCTACTGAGATCGGCAAAGAAATTTATCGCTTGCGCAAATGTACGGTTGAGCCTGTCATCGGTATCATCAAAGAAATTCTCGGGTTCCGGCAATTCTCTTTGCGCGGTCTAAAAAATGTAGCTGGTGAATGGTGTCTGGTTTGTCTTGCGTTCAACTTGAAACGCATGCACTCGATATGGCTGGCGCAAATGCTCTATTAACGCGCCTGGCGCTCGAGAGTTTAGGAAAAGTCGCCTATGAAATCAGCTGTTTAGACTACTTCCACCGCTATTTTCTGATTTTTGAGACACATTTCTTTGCCGGAGCGACCATTTCTAAGCTCTCTCCGACAAGCTGCTAGTACTTGGACTTTTGACAAAATTTGCATAAAAATAGGAACTGCGTACAATCAGTGTCTGTGACAACAAACCAATTGAAGCAGTTCCGAAACGAAGTGTACCAAAACTTTAATAACTGTAAACGAACCGACACGCTGATGGATTTGATGGACGCGCTAGGCAGCAATACGCCAGCGCACACAGTTGTCGAATTAACGGCACGGTTCAGAAATAGTAAATAGGACCTTTACAAATTGAGAAGAGACAGGTAACCCCTGAACGGATAAGATTGTGTTGG
>JBAWYZ010000424.1:0-1901 GCA_037143255.1 Leptolinea sp.
ATATCGCCTACTGCGACTGTAACCCCGCCACGGAAGGACTGATCATAGGCAAAGAATTGGGTAAGAACATTTCCAGTTTGGCCATCAAAGATATTAACTTGAGGGCCACCGCCTGCCCCTGCGCCTACAACGATATCCGCAAAACCATCTGCGTTGAAATCACCACCTCCAACACTCACCCCACCGCTGAAAGCGAAGAAGTCAAACAGGGTAGTGGTGAAGTTGGTAGAGCCATCGAACACTTGAACTCTAGGCCCGCCGCCAGCGCCTGCCCCAACAATCACATCAGAGATACCATCATTATTAACATCTGCTACTGCGGTTTGAACGCCCCCTGTGAAGTCTTCTTCAAAAGCAAAGAAGCTAGTGATTAAGCTATTATCAAGTCCGCTGTAAATATTGACAGCGGGGCCACCGCCAGCGCCAGCGCCGGTTGCATAAATCGGCGTTTCGGGCTGGATGGTGTTCAAGCCCATCATGCCGCGATCTTCATGGGGAAGAATATGGCAGTGATAGACAAAAGCCCCAGTGTAATCAAGGGAATTGGTGCGTATTGTTACCCGACCAGGGGTTATTAATTCATTACTTCCAGGAACAGTGAGCGCAGGGGGAACAACGATCACATCTTGATACCATTGCTGGGGTCTGCCAACATTCAAAAAGGGATTGGCAGGAGAAAACACGGACATGACTTGAATATCGTTGACATGGTAATGAAACGGATGAGGAATATCAGAATTGTTGATCAGCACCCATTCTTCAACGGTATTTAGCTTAGGCTGGAATATTTCAGGATTGGGAAATGTCTCAGCATTTATTTTAAATTCAGCGTTATTCCCAGCACTAATTGGATCAATAGAAAATGTCACCGTGCGATTTTCTGCAACCGTTGCAGTGGATAAATCCACAAAGGGAGCATAACCGGTCGTGGTTAATGTTGTTGGGGTTGCGAAAGGAGCAACAAGTGTGCCAGCGGATTTCATGTTCACATTAAATGTACCGCCTTTACCATTGTTGTTAAAATTCAATTGGACATTTTGGGTTGCAGTGGTGGATGCAGTAACCAGAATTGAATAACGGCCACCGGTACCCAAGTTCAAAATTTGCCCAGCGGGAATGGTAACGGGGGTACTATAAGCAATACCATCCTGAGCAACGATGACAATAGGCAGACTGGTGTTGTTACTACTATTTTTTAGAGTGAAGTTGATATTAGCCTGAGCAGTCATATTGGCAATGTTCCAAACTTCGGTTTGCCCTGGAGCAACTGTAATAGTTGAGTTTACCTTCCCATTGATGGTGAGCTGTTGTCCTGTAGCCGCGCCAATGCCAGTAAATTGTGCCAAAGCCTGATTCGCTGTGCCTGCGTTTGTCAAATATTGATATTGAAGCGACATCGTTCTTTCGGGGAGGGATGCTAATTCGGCAATGCTGCTGTCGGGGGTACCAACAATCAGCATGCTGGATAAACCGCGGTAAACTTCCTGCGTGGAATATTGATGATTATGAGGATGGATCCAATAATGCCCATCTGGTTGGCTGTCTGAGATTTTATATTCGTAGACAAAACCTTGGCCCGCTGGCATGGTTAAAAGAACATTATCGGAACTTCCATTGGGGGAAATATGTAAACCATGCGTATGATTATTAAGAGGCATTCCAGTAGCAGTTGAACCATCGACAACGGAGGTAATACCAAGATTACCAAGATCCATTAAATCGTTTAATAGGGTGATTCTAAGAGTGTCGCCATCATTAATTGTCCAAGCATAAGTTAAAAAACCAGTTGTCGAAAAACTGGTAGGAACACCCGCAACCAAAGATTCCAAAGGTTGGATCGATTGATGAGCCTCATAAGTAATATCCAAAACATGCGTGGTGGGATTCGCAATAATTACATT
>JBAWYZ010000425.1:0-1896 GCA_037143255.1 Leptolinea sp.
CTAGTTAACATTCAAATAACATCTATAGAATTGCAATATAAGTATAATATATTCTGTAGCCAATTACAATAGGCAATTTTATTCTGGTCTGGGCGAGAGGACGAATCAATGAAAGGAACCGTCCCGAAAGCCCTGCCCTATGACGGATAAAAAGGATACGCGACCAGCCAGGTGATTGATGGTGTCAGCAAGGGCGGGGCTATCATGCGATGGAAAGCCAAAGACGGTTAATTCCGCCCAGCCCCTACAAACGGTTGTATGGTAACAAAAACACTATCCTTCTACCACCCCGGCAGCGGGGACGCGTTCACGCACCAACGCGCGTACCTCTTCCACGGTCTCTTTATCCAACGCTTCGGCAGCCAGGATTCTCATCTCCTTCGAATCCAGCGTGCGAATGAGCGCCTTGATAACCGGCACCATCGGCGGCGACATAGAAAATTCATCCAATCCGAGGCCGATGAGCAGTGGAGCAGCCAGTGGTTCACCGGCCAATTCACCGCACATACCCGTCCATTTACCATATTTATGGGAAGCATTAATAACATCCCGCACCAGGCGCAGCACTGCCGGCTGGAAAGCATCACTCAAATCAGCTACACCCGGATTGCCGCGGTCGGCGGCCATGGTGTACTGGCTGAGGTCATTGGTTCCGATGGAAAAGAAATCAACCTCGCGCGCCAGCATATCCGCACACACGGCGGCGGCCGGAATTTCGACCATAATGCCTACTTCAATATTCTCAGCGTAAGGGATGCCCTCTTTCTTCAGTTCATTCCGGCAAATGTCCAACCATTTTTTCGCGGCGCGCACCTCACTGATGGTCGCCACCATGGGGAACATCAGCTTAAGGTTGTGACCCACCCCGGCCCGCAAAGCTGCCCGTAATTGCGGCTTGAAGATGTCCGGCTGGGCCAGGCATAATCGCAGCGCGCGCACCCCCAGGAAAGGATTCATCTCCGGTTCCATCTTCAGGTAAGAAAGTTCCTTGTCACCTCCGATATCCAGCGAACGGAGGACGACAGGCATTGTACCGAATTCATCCAGGATGGCTTTATAAGCCTGATATTGCTCTTCTTCGGTCGGCATGGCTGGGCGGTCCATATACAGGAATTCAGTGCGCAGCAAACCCACACCTTCTGCGCCGCTGGCGACGGCCATCTTGGCACCGGTCACATCTCCAATATTGGCTGAAATTTCCGGTTTAACCCCGTCCAGAGTTATGGCTGGTTCACGAGCGTGTTTCAGCGCTTCCCCTTGCAATTGACGCACATGCTCGGCACGCTGCTTGTAGGCTTGGATAGTACTCTCATCCGGGTCTGCAACCGCTACACCGGCGCCACCATCCAGAATCAATATGATGCCTTCGCGGAGGGAAAGCACATCGCTGCCTGCCCCACCCACCGCTGCCAGACCTAATCCGCGCGCCAGAATAGCTGCGTGGCTGGTAGCAGAACCCTGCGCTGTACAAAACCCGAGCACAAGTGACTTATCCAGCAAGATGGTATCCGAGGGAGTAAGGTCATCCGCCACAATGATACTGGGGACATCCAATCCGGCGGTGGGACTTTCGGCAATACCCATCAAAAGCCGTACTACCCGGTTGGCTACATCCATAACATCCGCTGAACGAGCGGCGAAATATTCATTATCCATTTTGGCCAGCTCATCGGCATACCCCTGACTAACTTCCATGTACACTGGCTCGATATTGGTACGGCGCTCTTCAAGAGCGGATTTTACCCGATCCAGCAGGTCGACATCTTCGGTCATGAGAATATGAAATTGGAAGATTTCGGCTTGCGCCTGGTCGGTTTCCTTTTGCGCTTTTTCGTACACCTGGTTCAGTTGGCCACGAGCTGTTTCTAGAGCAGATTCGAACCGGCTCCATTCGAT
>JBAWYZ010000426.1:0-1892 GCA_037143255.1 Leptolinea sp.
ACGCATCGCAATGTCGGCGGTTTGCCAAAAAAAATGAAATTTAAACTGGTTGAACCGCTGCGCTATTTCTTTAAAGATGAAGTCCGATTGGTGGGAGAAGCCCTGGATTTGCCTCGCGAACTTGTCTGGCGGCAGCCATTTCCCGGGCCCGGACTGGCGGTACGCTGCCTGGGTGAGATCACATTTGAGCGGCTGGAATGGCTGCGCGAGGCGGATGCGATATTTACAGATGAATTGACGGACGCAGGTTGGTTAAAAACCCAGGCCAGCGGAGAAGACGACCGGGCAGCCCAGGCTTTCGCAGTGTTGCTGCCTGTCCGTTCGGTAGGTGTGATGGGCGACCAACGTACTTATCAGGAAGTCGTGGCTTTACGCGCGGTGACCACGGATGATTTTATGACCGCCGATTGGGCACGGCTGCCAGAGAATCTACTGGCTAAGGTGGCGAACCGTATCGTGAATGAAGTTGCCGGGGTGAACCGGGTGGTGTATGATATCACCAGTAAACCACCGGGCACCATTGAATGGGAATGATTTGTTAAAGGAGAACAGCTATGAACCTTGGAGAAGTATTATCAAAAGCCTGGAAGATCATTTGGAAAAATAAAGTTCTGTGGATCTTTGGGATTTTAGCCAGCTGCGGCCGTGGTGGGGGAGGCGGTGGTGGTGGAGGAAACTCAGATTTCAATTTCAACAATAATGGATCTGGCAATGATTTTTTCAAAGATGGGAATAACCCGTTTTCAAACGGTCAGTTTCCCGGGGTGGATGAACTCGGCCGCAGTATGGAGAATTTCTTTGGGAATTCGGGAGAACAGACCTGGATACCGATCTTTATTGGCATTTTCTGCCTCATTTTAATTCTTTCATTGGTTTTTGTTTTCCTGGGAACAATTGGACGCATCGGGTTAATCAAAGGTACTTTGATGGCCGATGCCGGGCAGGAACCGCTGTCGTTTGGACAGGTTTGGTCTGCCAGTACCCCATATTTCTGGCGGGTATTTCTGTTGAATCTGGTAATTGGTCTGGTTGTAGGAGTGGCGTTTCTTGTCCTGTTAGTCCCCCTGATTTTTCTTTCTATCGCAACAATGGGAATTGGCGTGTTTTGTTTGATACCCATCATTTGTTTACTAATTCCGGTTGGGTGGGTAATAAATATCATCATTGAACAGGCCAATGTGGCGATGGTTGTAGAAGAACTGGGCATAACGGATGCAGTCAAGCGCGGATGGCGTGTTTCCCGCGAGAACCTTGGCCCTGTGGCAGTCATTGCCCTAATCATTATGATTGGCGGTGGAATTGTCAGTTTCATCATTTCCATCCCGCTGGTTCTGGCGCTGATTCCGGTGTTTGCCGGGGTGATTGCGAATGATCAAACGGTTTTGAATGGCGCGCTATACACCGCAGGAGCGATGTTGTGCTGTCTGGTGCCGGTAATCATTGCACTGAGTGGTGTGCTGCAAAGTTACATCGGTTCTGTTTGGACATTGACTTTTCTGCATTTGACTGAGAAGAAATTAGACGCATCTGAATTTACCTCAGTCCCACCCCAACCAGCTATCTGAACCGTCTGAGAATAAACCGGGTGAATTTCTGGCTGCGAACTGCAGGGGCGCTAGTTGTTCTATTGGCATCCATCTGGCAGCCGGCAGAACTTCGTACTGTATCTGCGCAATCCACCGCCAAAGCCAGAATTACCCAACTGGACTCCTCAGGTTTTCCGACCATCCGTCTGACGGCGGATGTGTTTCAGGAGGACAGCAGCTTCGTCTCAGATTTGCGGGCTGACGATATCAAAGTGATTGAAAACGGCGTTCAGCGTCCGGTGGATGAGGTACTGGAAACCGCAAATGCCGTTGGACTAATCGTTGCCATCAATGGCGGCGCGATCT
>JBAWYZ010000427.1:0-1882 GCA_037143255.1 Leptolinea sp.
GTTGTGACCGGTTTGTTGCCATTGAAGCTAAGAATGCCAATATCCCCAAATAACCGGTTATTTGGGGATATTGGCATTCTTAGCTTCAATGGCAACAAACCGGTCACAACCGGTGGCGGCGGAATGATCATCACCGATAACGAAGATATTGCTAAAAAGGCAAAACACCTGACCACAACCGCCAAACTGTCTCACCCTTGGGAATTCAATCATGACTGTGTGGGCTATAACTACCGTATGCCCAACATCAATGCTGCGGTCGGATGCGCGCAGATGGAAGGCTTTTCGCACGTTCTGGAAAACAAACGCCGGACAGCGCGAATGTATCACAAATTTTTCCAGAATCTGGATGTCGCCTTTGTTTCAGAGCCTGAAAACGCACAATCCAATTACTGGCTGAACGCCATTGTGTTAAAAGATCGTCAGAATCGGGACCAGTTTCTTGAGTTCGGCAACCAGAATGGTGTTCTGGTGCGACCCGTCTGGACCTTGATGAATCATCTCCCGATGTTTTGCCATTGTCAGCATACATCGCTTGAGACAGCCCAATGGCTTGAAGATCGGATGGTCAATATTCCCAGCAGTATGAGACGGTGAATGATTTTATCCTTTCGAGGAGTACATCTATGCCTATCATAACTATTAAAGAGAAGATAACAAAGACAATTGACATTCCTTTGAATGCAATCTATCAGATCATTGACAATCTGTCGGAGGATGAGCGATATTCGCTGATAGAAAGATTAAAAAGCAGGTCGGTAAGATTGAAAAAGTTCAAAAATGATAATATTCAGAAAATTGTTTCAGATTTTCAAAAAACAGACATTTATGAAGATGACTTTTTAAAGGATATGGAAACAGGTTTAATAAAACTTTGGGAGCAGCGGTTTTAGAAAAGCACTTTACCTTGGATCGAGACTTTCCTGGTCCCGACCACAAAGCCAGTCTGGAGCCTGATGAGTTGAAGGCGATGGTGCGGGCGATCCGCAATATCGAAAAATCTCTTGAATGACGCTATCTATTACAGCCTATGATTTTGGCGATGTAATACTGATTGGCTTCCCTCACGTTGGCGAGTCGTGATCGGGCAAATCGACAGGACCGATCTTGACTTGGGCTTGCATATTCCAGAGAAGGGCGAAGGCCTGGTTGATGGAATGCCGCTTGGGGATTAGGAGCAGAACAGCTTTCGGGAACGAATTGGCTAATTGAGAAATAGTGAGGATCGAACATGGGAATTATAAGAATAACAACGAGATTAACCAATTTGGAGAAAACAGCGGAACCATACGAAGCAGATTTTTTAGTTGATACAGGAGCCATTGATTGTATGGCTCCAGCGTCTGAATTAATTAAAGCTGGAATCAAGGTTGAGGGAAAAGAAGTATATGAATTAGCTAATGGGCAGCCTGTAGAGTATAAATTTGGATTTGCGAGAGTTTCATTCATGGGATCAGAAACAGTAACGCAAGTAATATTTGGGCCTGAAGATTCGGAGCCAATTCTCGGAGTAGTGGCCTTGGAAAATACTGGTATAGGCGTTGACCCTGTTACAAGAACCCTCAAAAGAATGTCGGCAAAACCGTTAAAGGGATTGGCCCTATGCGATATAAGGACACGGTCCTTGATCTGCTGGACATTTCGCTGCGATGCGATACCTACTCCTTTTAACAGCGGGTTGCCGTCTTAAAAGATTGTCCGGAAATTGGGGTCCACTATAATCCCCCCTGGTCCCCCTTTTTCAAAGGGGGGAATCCTTTCGATTTTAGTTGTGATTAGCGGGCACAAGAGCGTTCGATGAAAATTAAGAATGATACGTTTCGAACCTACATCGTGGACGATGATCTCAACGCCGTTTTCTCAAAGCTGCCTGCCGGCGTTC
>JBAWYZ010000428.1:0-1881 GCA_037143255.1 Leptolinea sp.
CGTATTTCAAAGGGCTATGGCACATATTCAGCGCTATACCCAAAAGGGGGTGCCGTTTTCAGCTTGGTTGTACCGGATTGCCCATAATCTAGTGGCAAACTGGCATCGTGATAACAGCCGGCGGCAGGAAGTTCCTCTGGATGATCAGCCGTATCTGGTTATGGGCGGTGAGCAGCCCGAGAAACAAATTGTTCACAATCAGGAAGTTGAGCGGTTGATCCATGTGATAAAAGAGCTTTCTCCTGAACGGCAGCAATTAATCATTTTGAAATTTGTTGAGCAGCTTTCCAATGCAGAAATTGCGGTGATTATGTCAAAAAGTGAGGGCGCTATCAAGAGTTTATATCATCGGACCCTGCTGGAATTGCGACAAGAAGTGACAGATTTGTAGGCGCTCAAATGGTGCATATAGTTACGGATGGTTCAGTGGATATGCCGGAAGATTGGGCGACAAAATATTGTATTCATATTCTGCCACTTATGGTGCGCTTTGGAGAAAAAATGTACACCTCCGGGGTGGATATTGACCCTGGCAATTTTTATCAGTTGGTGCGGCAGTATGGGATTGTTCCCAAAACATCCTTGCCATCCCCCGGCCAAATTGCCGATTTTTACCGATCATTTGCCAAAAAAGGCGAAGAAATATTGTCCATTCACCTTTCCAGTAAACTTTCGGGAACCTATTCGGCCGTTCAACTGGCTGCCCGTGAAGTAGAGAAAGAATTCCGGATTGTCACATTTGATTCCATGGCCGGCTCAGCAGCCCTTGGTTTCATGTGCCGGGAAGCCAGGTTGATGGCTGAATCGGGTATCTCGCTGCAAAAAATAATTGAACGGTTAGAGAGAATTAAAGACCGATTGATTGTAATATTTACATTGGATACTCTTGAATTTGCCCGACTGAATGGTAGAGTGAGCGCTATCCAAAGCCTGGTTGGGACGTTTTTACAGATTAAACCCATCATTTATCTAAAAGATGGCTTATTGGAAATGGGTGATAAAGTTCGCACACGAAACCACGCTATTCAGAGGGTGATGGACCAGGTCAATAACCGGTTGGGCAGGGTTCCGGTCAATGTTGCCGTTGTCCATGCCGGAGATACCGCGACGGCATTAAGTCTTGTTGAAAAAGTAAAAGAAGAATTAAATTTCCGTGAAGTTGTAATAACCGATCTGGCAATTCCAGTTGCAGCAAATTTAGGTCCGGGAACGATTGGAATTGTGGCTTACCCGGTGGAAGAGGAAGAAGAATTATGACAGCGGTGCCCCATCAAAGTTCTGAGGCGATTACTGATACCGATCCATTTGAATACAAATTGGAGAGGTTATTATGTCCAAAGCAAGCCAACCCGGAGTTTGTGCAAAAACTTAAGAACAGACTTCTTGCGCAGCCTAGAATCACAATCGAAACCCGCAGACAATATAAAGCCTTCTGGGTTATTGCCGCTGGTTTGTTTGCAGGCGCTTTGGCCGTTTTTTTGTTTTCGCAGAAACGAAAAATGCAGGCTGATTTAGAATAAAGCTGCGGGAGGTTCAATTCCCAGCTTTTCTGCTAACTTAGTGGTGGATGGTTCGACCAGAATGGATCCATCCGGAAAAATGATGGTGGGAACGCTGCGGTTGCCGCGATTTAACCCTTCTACTATTAATCGGGCAGATTGATCCTGGTCAATATCCACCCATTGGTAGGAAATATTATTATCGTCGAACAGCCGTTTGGCTCTTCTTGAATCCCCGCACCAGGTTGTACCGTAAACAATTATTTGATCTGTCATAAATGGGATTCTACCTTATTTTTTTAATGATGTTTTCAAGAATAGCTATTTCTGTTTTGGATGAAATTAATAATTCTTTGCGCATTTTCTATCAAATCAATACCGG
>JBAWYZ010000429.1:0-1868 GCA_037143255.1 Leptolinea sp.
GATTTATATTAACCGCGGAAAGGTTTTATGCGCGGTCAAGAATTCCCCATTCCTGCTTTTCTAATTTCATGCTTCGCCTAGCTTAGTACAAAAATATATGGCGGAGAGGGTGGGATTCGAACCCACGGTGACCCTAAAGCCACAACGGTTTTCGAGACCGCCCCATTCGGCCACTCTGGCACCTCTCCGCAAGAAAGCCCATTATAGCAGGAATTTAGAGCAGTTCCATGAACGAACCTTCAACGGGATACTCCACCGGGGCCAATCCGTTTTCCTCGAATTTCTTCACCAGCTCACTTTCTGCATCCTGCTCACCGTGGACTAAAATAATCTTCTTCAAATTGCCAGTAGCGGCTTTAGCATAACGCAACAGCATATCCTGCCCGGCATGGGCCGACAGACCGCCAATAGTCACCACTTCCGCCCTGCGCTGATACACCTCACCAAAGATTTTGATCTCTTTATCCCGATCAGCCAGTCGCCGCCCCAGGGTATACGGCGCCTGCCATCCGACAATGGTAACGGTGTTGCGTGCATCTTCGATATTGTTCTTCAAATGGTGCAGAATTCGGCCTGCCTCCGCCATCCCCGAAGCGCTGATAATGATCATCGGGTCGTGCCGTTCATTTAGCTTTTTGGATTCTTCGACCGATCCGGTATAGGTCAGCATTGGGTAATCCAGCGCAAGGTGGTTGCCCTGCTGGATGAACTTCTGGGTTTCATCGTCAAAATATTCGGTATGATCTCGGAAAATTTTGGAAGCGTTTACGGCCAGGGGGCTATCAACAAAAACCGGTACCGGACTCAACTCGCCCTCACTAAACATACGGTTCAGGCTGTATACAATTTCCTGGGTGCGCCCCACCGCAAAGGCAGGGATGATCACCTTGCCGCCGCGTTTGATGGTTCTCGCGACAACATCTCGAAATTCGATAAATGCCTCTTCCGGGTCGCTGTGCGGTTTGTCACCGTAGGTACATTCCATCATCAAATAATCCGGTTTGTCAGGCAATACCGGGTCCATCAGCAGCGGAAGTTTTTCGCGCCCGATGTCACCGGAAAACCAGAAACGGAACTTTTGACCGTCTTCTTGAATATCCAGCACAATGGCGGCTGAACCCAGAATGTGCCCGGCATCCACCAGATGGGCGGTCACACCGGGGATGGGCGTAAACTCTTTGCAATATTCTTGTGGGGAAAAATGCCCGGCCACTTTTTTGGCATCTTCCTGAGTATAGATCGGTTCCACTAACGGCTCGCCCTTTCGGGCGCGTTTAATATTCATGTATTCCGCATCGGCTTCCTGGATGTGCCCGGAATCCTGCAGCATAATATCCGCCAGCAGACTGGTTGCCGGTGTTGTAAAAATTTGGCCTTCATACCCTTTCTTAACCAAGTTGGGCAGATTGCCGCTGTGATCAATATGAGCGTGCGAGAGGATAACCGCGTCAACGGAGCGGGGATCAAAAGGGAATTTTAGGTTTTTTTCATAAGTGTCAGCCCGTTTACCCTGGAAAATGCCGCATTCCAATAACAATCGCTTGCCATTTATTTCGAGAAGATATTTAGAACCGGTGACATTTTGCGCAGCGCCATAAAAATGAATTTTCATTCCGTCTCCTCAGGATTCAATATTTGTAAAATTTCGATTCCAAAATTCTGCAGCCGCCAGGGGAAATGACACATTATTGAAGTCAATTCACCAACGGACCGTGGGGCAATAAATGCAATTTGTTCAACCACTTCCCGCGGCAGAACTACATCAGATTCTACTTTCCATTCAGCAGCGGTTTTCTTGCGCCAGGTTTTCAAAGAATCTAAACGTTTAACAAGGCTCTCGTCTTTACGGGCATGCACAGGCTTACGGG
>JBAWYZ010000430.1:0-1862 GCA_037143255.1 Leptolinea sp.
GATGCCCAGGCTACCAGACGGTTATAACGAATCCCAAAGTATAGCGCCAGTAGTGTTCCCAGCGCAGCCAGATATTCGTATACCGGCACCTGGATCAGGCCGTAGAAATACCAGGGTTGGCTGCCGCGCTCAACGCCCTGCTGAGATAACCAATATCCCAGCCCACCGACCATGCCTGTAAAAAACCCGCGGCCGTTGGTAAAGAAGGTAGTGTAAAAAACAATGAACACAACATAGAAAAGAGCTGCATTCTTAAGCCAAACAGTGCCTTTCCACCAGTAGCCGATGGCGATGGAAATCGCCAGAAACAAGAGGATGAAGATACCGGTATGCAATAATCCGTTGCTCGTGTAATCCAACGGGTCCCACCCCGGAACCCAGGAGCCGATAATTTTGACTGGAAATGCGGCCAATTGCGGCAGAATAAGGGTCATGATCAGCACAATCAAGTCAAAGGAACGCAGGTGCCGGATTTTTTCCCAGCCTAATGCCCGGACCAGATTAACCAACGCCGCAATCCCTAACAAGATGGCGGCGCTCAATCCGCCATAAAGAGCATATTGAACATAGACTTGCATGCCACTAGCAGCGGCAGCAGGTGTTGCGGCGGCAGCCGCACCTTCTGCTGCCGGTTTATTTAATTCGGCATTCCAAGCGCCCGCCCCCAATGCTATTATCATAAATGCAACCGCAGCCAGGACAAAAACGGTAAACCGGCGGCGGGCATCCGTATTCAGGGATTTCAATTCGGCAGTTTCGCGCAGGAAATTGAGCGCCAGAAAGATCAGTAGCTGGGCTGTATAGATAAATGCGGTTTCTTTCGTGCAAAAGTGAAGCACAATGGAAGCCGTCAATAAGTATAGATACGGCTTTCGGCCTGTCTCAAGGTATGCCAGGGTGGCAAACAGCATCATCACCCCGAAGAGTTCGATAAACCCTTCATTGCGGGTGTACCTCCCATAGAACAACATAAATGGAGATATGACGAAAAGGAAGGCGGCAATCAACGCCCCGTTTTTACCCAGATAGCGCGGAAAGTAAAACAAGATAAAGGCAATGGCTGCAATACTAAAAAGAGCTGCCGGGAGGCGCGAGCTGAAATCCGAATCACCTAATAGGAAATAGGAAGTGGCAACAATATGGAATTGAAATGGACCATGCGTAACCGGATCATGCCGGTAGCCTTTACCGGTAAAAAGATCATAAGAAGGAACCACGTGATTGACTTCATCGTGGCTCATTACTCGCAAATCAATGTTGTAAAAGCGGGAAACAACCGCCAGCGCCAAAATTGCGAGGATGATCAAAGAGCGGATGGTGAAGACGGGGAGAAAATCAACCAGCGGACGGTCTAATACTCCCGGTTGTACAGTTTCTTCTTGAATGTCAGTATTAATTTGATTCATGGGTTATTCGCTTCATCCTGAGTGAGTTGGGTGAAAATCTATTCGACTATACTTTATTGCCAGCTATCTGACAAGATTCGACGCGAGACTGCTTATCAGCAATCCGGTCATTCTGAATTATGGTGTACGTCTCAGCTGCATGAATCCTTCCCCGAGGGCTTCGTGCGCCTGACCAATCACCATAAAAGCCGCCGCATCAACTTCATGCACCAGGGCTTTTACCTGGTTGACTTCTGCCCGAGTGATGACGACATACAGAACTGGCCGGTCTGCACCCGTATAGGCGCCGGTACCTTGAAGTACAGTTACCCCGCGCTCCATCTCGGTAAGGATTTTAATGGCAACTTCATCCGACCGTGTGCTGATGATGAGCGCTGTGCGAAAGACGTTGCTGCCTTCTGAAATCATCTCTGCGGCCAACCCGCTGACATAGATAACTACCAGGCCGTATAAGGC
>JBAWYZ010000431.1:0-1860 GCA_037143255.1 Leptolinea sp.
GCAAAGAGGTGATAACAAAATTCGAGGCTGGAGATTTCCCTTCAGAATACATTCCACAAATTGAAGTGATGGATTATCTGGTAAACAGTATGCAGCTTGCTCAAATGCCGTAACTTCTTTTTCCCATAGCTGCTCTTTGTAAATCTGGGGCCGTCCATTTCTTGGCACTACCCCCAAAATTTTTGCTTATCGCAACGCTTATTTCTTCTTGAGCATCATGCGGGTACAATATTTTTATTTTATGGTGATCTTATGACTCATTGCAACAGCTTTTGACAGCATTGCCTGAGCCGGGCAATATTTCGTCTCAGAAAGTTCAATCGCCCGTTCTATTGAGGATAAATCAATTTCTTCACCGGCAACAACATACTCAACCTCAATTTTGGTAAACACTTTGGGATGTTCTATTCCTCTTTCAGCATGAACAAGAACTTCAAATTCTCTAATTTTTTGTTTCTTCTTTGAGAGAATAGAAATTACATCCATGGCAGTACAACCGGCCAATCCAATTGCGATCAATTCCATTGGCCGAAACCCATCATTATCGCCACCCACACCAGGTTCGGATCCCAGCGGAACAGAAAAGCCAGAATCCGCACTCCCCGAAAAACTCATTCGCCCTTTCCAGACTACTTTTGCTTCCAACATTGTTGTTTGCTCCTTCTTTCGGATATGGTTTTCATTCAAAGAATATTATTCGGATACACTTTTCCAACGGAAGATTGCCTTGTTATCAGGTAAAGCCGCCGCCCTGCACAAACTCACAATGTAGGCAAACCAGGTTCATCTGGGAATCAAATTTCATATCGGCATTTTCTCAACAGGGACAGATTAACACTTGAAATGAATTCACATCACCGCCCGAAGTTGCTGAACACTTGGCAAAGACATCAATAATATTTTGTGAACCACCAATAATTTGACCATTCATACGGGTTAATTCCCTAAGTTTTATAGATTCTAGCACAAAGGCCAGTTCGGCAGCACATCCATATCCAACGCATCAATATGGCCATGAACAAAACGGAAATAGCCGGCGACCGCAATCATAGCAGCATTATCTGTGCATAAATATAGGGGTGGAATTCTTACAGGAAATTCATTTTGTGCAAGAAATGCACCCCTTAGCGCTTTATTTGCCGAAACCCCGCCAGCCACGACAATTTCTTTCACATCATGTTGCCTGGCAGCCGCCAGCGTTTTTGAAAGCAAAACATCGACCACTGCGGCTTGGAAACTCGCAGCCATGTCTTCCACAGGAATGGTTTTCCCATCTTCTTTCAACTTCTTGATCATCCTGAGAACCGCTGTTTTCAGTCCACTGAAGGAAAAGTCCCAGCTTCCTTCCAAGCGAGCGCGCGGAAAGCTGAAGGCTTTATCATTTCCATTCTCGGCTGCTTTCTGAACTGATGGGCCGCCGGGATACGGCAAACCGAGTAATCTGGCAACCTTGTCAAATGCTTCACCGGCAGCATCATCTAATGTGGCGCCCAGACGGTGGTATTTCAAATGATCCTCCATTAGATTCAATTCTGTATGCCCACCGGAAACCAATAATGCCATGAGGGGGAAACCGGGCAGTGTGAAAGATTCATCCCCTTCCGGGCGTAACCAGGAAGAATAAATATGACCCTCCAGGTGATTTACACCAATCAAGGGGATATTCTTCGCAAGCGCAATCCCTTTGGCAGCATTAAACCCGACCACCAAAGATCCAGCCAGGCCAGGGCCACGCGTTACTGCAATGGCATCGATATCGTCCAATGACAAATGAGCTTTCAGCAGACATTCATCAATAATCGGAAAGATGGTCAATGTATGCTGGCGGGAAGCAACCTCCGGAAATACACCCCCATATTG
>JBAWYZ010000432.1:0-1860 GCA_037143255.1 Leptolinea sp.
TGAAATTCGGTGCCATGCTAGGGGATGTGTTCGGATCATTTTTCAAGAAGCCGGTTACAGAGATGTACCCCTTCGTTAAAACCGATGCTCCTGAACGGCTGCGCGGTCAGTTGATGTTTGATCCTGAAAAGTGTGCGGGTTGTCAGTTATGTGTAAGGACTGCCCTGCTAATGCCATTGAAATTCTCACCGTAGATAAAGTTAATAAAAAATTTGTCATGCGCTATCATGCTGACCGGTGTACCTACTGTGCACAGTGTGTTCAATCCTGCCGGTTTGCCTGCATTGCGATGTCAAACACAGAATGGGAATTGGCATCCGCTAACCGCCAACCCTTTGATGTGCATTATGGACGGGAAGAAGACGTTGCCTTTATCCTGGAACGAGCAAATCAACCAGCACCTGTTGAGGTTGTGGAAGGATAATCCTTCTGCTATTGCAGTCATAGTAGGTGTTGGCAATGAAATGATGGGGGACGATGCCGCCGGTATGCTGGTTGTTCAAAAGTTGAAAATCAGTCTTCCGGCGGATTCTTTGATTCGCGTTGTTGAAGGCGGTCCGGCACCTGAGAATTGCACGGGGACGCTGCGACAGCTGAAACCCGGACTGGTGATCTTTGTGGATGCCGGGAATTTCAACGCCAAACCGGGAAGTATTGCGCTTTTTACCGGGGATGAAGCCGAAGGAATCAGCGCCTTTGGGCATACCTTGCCGCTGCATGTTCTGGGGAAATACATTGAATCAGAACTGGGCTGCCAGAGTCTGCTCTTATTGATTCAACCGGAAGGGATTGAGTATGACCGAAAAGTTTCTGACCCAGTTCTGAGGGCTGTTGAAACACTTGTAAAGAAGCTGTCTGGCATTCTAACCAGGGCAGACTAATATACGCAGAATCAGGTTACCAATTGGGTATTGATCGCTGCTGTGCAAAGTAGAGACATCCGGTTGAAATTTAACAAATATTCTCTGTAGGAAAATCGGGGACCAACAAAAGATTTTCCATTAAATGGGGGCAATTCCAACATGCATTTATTAAATTGCATCGTGTGCGGCCAGAGAATAATTGGTTATTAATAAAGAATTGAGAGGCAATTTCTTTTAATCTACCAGATTGAGTGAACCTGGTCGTAAATGCGTTTGACGGCTGCCGCTGGATCAGCTTGGGCGGTGATGCCCCGACCGACGACGATTCCATATAGCGGAATACCTTTGAATAAAGGAAGAATGTCAGCTTTTATTCCGCCAGCTATTGCAACATCTAATCCTATTTCACCTAGTGATCTTACGGTCTTGATTGCTTTTTCATCCCACAATGCTCCGGCAGTAGTTTCTTCATCGATACTGCGGTGAAATAATACAAGACTGACCCCCAGTTTTTTCAACTCTTGAGCACGGGCTGGAACATCAGCAACACCAGTCATATCTACTTCTGCACGTCGTTTCCATTGATCCGCCATTCGCTGTACTTCTAGGACGGTGGCTGTCGTGGTAATTCCCTGAGTGGTTACGACATCAGCCCCAGCCTCGAATGCCATGTTGGCTTCATACCCACCCACATCACTTGATTTTAAGTCGGCTAATATCAATTTGTCAGGATAAAGCCCTTTAAGAGTCTTAACGATTCCGATACCAACAGATTTAATCAGGGGTGTTCCGGCTTCGATAATATCAACGTAAGATGCAGCCATTTTTGCCAGGGATAAGGCAACATTTGAATCCAGCGTATCAAGAGCGATTTGAATTTTGGGTTTCATTGATAACTCCTCTAGTTAGTCTGCAAACAATTGACCATTATTTCGAACGGATTAATTGTACCTGAAGAAAATAATTTTTGAATATGGATTTGATTTTCCAATTTCTT
>JBAWYZ010000433.1:0-1851 GCA_037143255.1 Leptolinea sp.
AAAACAGTATTGAGCAGGATTTTGTCATATCGTCACTCCACACCCATTGTTACCGGACAGCAAGTACATATTGGAGTTCATCTTTGGGGAAATACTTTACGGTACCGTCTTCAAGATCGAATGCAACAACCCTATCGCCCGCTTGTGGACCAACGGGGAGCACGTAACTAGTCCAGTAATGCCATACTTGATAATCGATGAAGATTTCTCGGAACACATCGAGCGGCTTTCGGGATTCACCAGCCATTATTTTTGCGGCGGAATACAGCATCCTAAATTCAGGAACATTTGGTAATCTCCAGTTGGAAAAACCGGCGTAATTTTCTTTATTCAGCTTTTCAATTAAACTTTTGGCATTACCGAATGAGAGCTTTTCCGGTGCCAGCTTTCCGTTGCGGGTCCACATTAATCCGGTCAGGTGATCTACAACTACCTTGTCACGTAAGGAAAATACTTTCTTCTGATCTTCCTTTTTCATTTCCGGCAGAGCAGAAACCTGTCCAGGCGCAGTATTTTCAGCAAGACGAAACCCGATGTCACTGGTCCATACATTAGGGTCGATTGCGTAGCGGTAGTCGGCACGCAACTCTTCGCTATCTGCGAGCCAGGATCCGCCACGCACAACTTTTCGATCACCAATGGATGCGTTGCTGGGATTGCGGCTACCAGTTGGGTATGTGTCACCGTACCAGTCGCTAACCCACTCCCAGACGTTGCCGCTCATGTCATAGATGCCAAGTCCATTGGGCTGTTTTACCCCCACCGAATGGGGGTGACGACCACTGTTCTTGCGCCACCAGGCCAAAGCATCTACATTGTTACCGCCACAGTAATCCTCACTTTTTCCGCCACTGGTACAGGCATAGTGCCATTCGGCTTCGGTTGGCAAACGGTACCTTTTGCCGGTTTCACTGTTCAGTTTCTGAAGAAATTCCTGGATCATGTTCCAGCTGATGTTTTCCACCGGACAGTCGTCACCGCAACTTTTGAAATAAGACCTACTGTCCATAAGTTGTAGCCACTGCCTCTGTGTTACCTCATATTTACCAATGCGAAAGGCATCAAGGCAGACCTGTTTGCCACCTGGGGTGAAGCAACCCGCAGGTACGCTGACCATCTCGCCCACGGTCGTTTGTTCCAATTCCAGTGCTGCCTGCTTCTCTTTATCAGACATATCTCCAGCAGGAAGCTCTTTCACTGCCTCTTCCTTGGCAAGTCGGTTCTTCTCAAGGCTCTCCCCGGCTATCTTACCCTGCTCAGTTGCAGAACGAACAGGCCAGACATAGTCGTAGTTGCTCTTTCCGTCTCTGTAAGCATTGCCACTGGTCATATCAAAGGCCATGGCTACCCCCTCGAAGCCGCGCCCCCCGTAACTGCCGTTCTCAGTACCTGACCAATACCAATCCGCCTGAACATTGTTGAATCCATTTGCGTTAAGCCAATCTGAAGGACGGCTTCCGCCCCGCTCCGCTAATAGCGCCAACTCTTCCTGTGTCGGCAACCTCCAGTCGCGGTATCCGGCGTAATCGAGACGACCACTGAAAACACCACCCTCCACCCATTTCGTGGCGTCACTCCAGTCCATTTTCTTTCCGGCAATATTGGCGTTTCGCGCCCACATCAAACCAGTACGGGTATCAACCACCACATCCTTATAATAGTGAAAACCATCGCTTACAAAATCGGACGGAGATTTATGTACTTCTTGTATTGTCTGCTCATTTATCTTTTTCTCCTCTTCGGCCTTAACAGCCGCAATGAATCCTGCTGTAGAGGTTGCATCCAGCTCCCAACCGATTTCCCCATCAAAACCGCTCGGCATATCTTTAAGTAGATCCCACCAGATCCGCT
>JBAWYZ010000434.1:0-1846 GCA_037143255.1 Leptolinea sp.
GTTGCTTTGGAAGACCTGATTTTTCCTGCGACTGCGTATGCGCAATTGGATAACCCTGAGCTGCTTGAAGTGTCTTCCCGGATTGCTGCATCGCGCAAGATCGGCAAACCAGTCATTTTTGTGTTTGGCGCCCATGTTATCAAACGCGGACTGGCCCCCCTGGTGATCGACCTGTTAAAGCGGGGAGTAATTACCCACCTGGCTTCCAATGGTGCAGCCACCATTCACGATTTTGAAATTGCCTACCAGGGACATACCAGCGAAGATGTTGTCAAGAGCCTGGAAGATGGCAGTTTTGGCATGGCGGAAGAAACTGGCCAACTCATGAATAATGCCATTCAGCATGGGGCAAACGCCGGGATGGGGATGGGTGAAGCGCTTGGAAGGCTGATTGCTGAGGATGCTGCTTTTCAATATCGTGAAAATAGCGTGTTATATGCTGCATATAAACTGGGAATTCCCTATACGGTGCATGTTGCCATTGGTACCGATATTATTCACCAGCACCCCCGCGCCGATTTTGCGGCCATCGGCTGGGCAACCGGGCAGGATTTTAAGATATTCACTCAGGCTGTGTGTGGTTTGGAAGGCGGCGTTTTTTGCAATTTTGGTTCATCTGTTATTGGCCCCGAAGTTTTTTTGAAGGCACTTTCCATCGCCCGCAACCTGGGAAATACGGTTAAGATGTTCACTACAGCTAACTTTGATTTGATTAACCTGGGAGATTACCACAAGCCGATTGGCGAGGATGAACCGGATTACTACTACCGTCCACGCAAAAATATTGTCACCCGCCCGGTATTGCAAGGTGGACGAGGGTTTCACATCACAGGCGATCATCGAAATACTCTGCCTACTCTTTATCACCAAATAGCGGATCAATTGGAACCGATTCAACCGGTCAGCCAAAATTTGACACATGTATTATTAGATTCGCATAACTTCGAAAAAGAAAACCCCCTTGCTGCAGAAATTCTGGAAAAAATGCTGCGTGAATCCCCCACATTAAACCCGCTGCGGAAGAATATGGAACAAAGCTTCACCGCGCTCAAACGCTGCTTTGTGACGGGTGGTACGCTTTATCTGGCCGGCAACGGCGGCAGCATGTCTGATGCACTGCACATCAGTGGTGAGCTGGATAAGGCATTCTTAAAACGCCGTCCTATCCCGGCCGCCCATCGCATCCGTCTGGCTGAAGTACCGGGCGGGACAGAGCTGGCAGAATGTCTGCAAGTCGGCTTGCGCAGCGTGGTGTTGGGGAATAATCCGCCTTTGGCCAGCGCGGTGGAAAATGATTTCCCGAAACCGTATCTTGGGTATGCGCAGGAACTATATGCACTTGGGCATGCCGGGGATGTATTCCTTGGAATCAGTACAAGTGGGAACGCAAAGAACATTCTTTATGCTGTGCAAACTGCCCGTTTATTAAACATGACCACTATCGGTCTAACTGGTGAAAATGGGGGCCAATTGTCCGCGCAGACGGACATTGTAATACATGCCCCGGCAAAAGAAACACCGGCGGTGCAAGTCTGGCATATTCAGATGTATCACTGTCTGTGTGAAATGTTGGAAGCGCAACTTTTTGCTGAATAGGATATGAAAACCTCAGGCGTCTCTAAGACCCTCAGTTTTGAATCAGGTTGAAAAAATAATTGAAGAAATAGCAACGGGAATTTATAATTCTCAATATATACCCATTGCAAGCCTCACCAACCGCAGGAGCCGGATGTTATGTTTGATCTGATCGCCTTTGATGCCGATGATACCCTCTGGGAGAATGAAGCTCATTATGAACAGGCCAGGGAGCATTATCACCAGATTTTGAAATCCTATCCAGTGCCTG
>JBAWYZ010000435.1:0-1843 GCA_037143255.1 Leptolinea sp.
ATTGTCCGCAGGCTTACACCCATCAACCCGGCAAAAGCCGCCTGTGATAGTTTCAGTTTTGCCCGAATCGGATAATTTATTCTTCTCCAGATTGGTTATAATCATCCCGGCATGAATAACCGGGATGATTTGTTTATTCCTATGAGAAACACTCTGACTTTTATCATATTTATCACGCTCGTCAGCCTTATCACCATTCTGACGGCCTGCTCGCCATTAGCCAAAACTACTCCAACGACTGAACCAACCAGTAGCGGACTGCAAATAACGGAACCGGTTGAGGCCACCCCTTCAATGGTACCTTTAGTCACCCCAAATTATTCTTTGACAGCAACCGCCCAGGCAGAGTCAATGAAAAAAGACCTGCAAAAACTGCTTGACAGTGGTTTGATTCAAGCTGTGGATGGTAAATATTACCGGGTCCAGGACCTGACCGGCGAATGGGCAAAACTGGGGTATTACTCATGGTGGCCACTGGATCGCAAACCCACCAATTTTGCAATCCGCGCAAATGTCAAATGGGATATTGCCAATCCGAGTTCCAACTTAGCTAAAGCCGGCTGCGGATTCGTTTTTCACGAACAAGGGCCAGACAATTTGCACTTTTCTTTTTTATCCCTGGATGGTTACGTCCGAAATATCCGGATGGAAAAAAGGGTTTTTACAGATCTACAGGCCAATTACGCTGGCAAAATCAAACTGCCATCTGATTCAGTAGAATTGATGCTGGTAGTCGAAAATAAATGGATCACATTTTTAGTGGACAATAAAGTTGTTATTCATATTGAAGATAGTCATCTAGCCGGCGGGGGATTATCAATGGCGGTAGCTTCTGGCACAAACACCGGATTCGGAACCCGCTGCCAATTTCAAAATGTTGAGCTTTGGGAATTCAATTAGCCGTTCGATACCCCCCAGATTTGCAACAGCCGGATATAGAATTGAGTCATCTTTACAAGGGAAAGTGAACGAATTCGTTCATTTATCCCTTCTGGTTGCAGATCATCTTCGGGTAGTACCATTAAAGGTGAAAATCGTAAGACATTTTTGCAAACAGACGTATAAAACCGCGCATCTCCTGGCCAGGGTTGTACTACCGGGGTGACCGGAATGCCGGCATACATTTCCAATACCGCTCGTTCAACCGTCTGATAGGCAGGAGATTGGGATGAAGAAATGGGGGGAGCTTCCCAGGCCCGGTCGGGCTGGGGTTGAAACACCACCCGCTCATCCTGTACCGATTTGCGGACATGATTGCTAACAGCTGCAATTGTCTCCCCCGGCATGAGGAAAACATCCACTTCTGCCTGCGCATTTTCCAATGACCCGTCAAACTGAACCGGAACAAATTGTGTTCGCGCGCGCATTTCAGCCGCGGGCTGTTTTTGCACCAGCCATTTTGCAATCGGCGCCAGCAGCCAGGTATTGGCAAACACAACTTGCTGGGGATAGCCAATCGCACCCACCAGACCGCGATAAGAATCGCGGATTTCTTTTATTGAAACCGGCAGCGGGTGATCTGATGCCGCGCGATCACCTCGGGGTACAAGGTCAGCATGTCATCGCCGGGGCAGACCACGACCTGCGCCGCCTCCACCACGCCAGAGGTGGTCAAGACCCGCCCCTTTTGCACCTCTTTCACCAAAGTCCGGCGCAGAAAGGTCACGCCAAGGCTTTCAATCCACGCCGCAAGCTTGGGAATCGCATACCGGCTTTCCACCCGCCGCTCATGGGCAGACCACAAAGCCCCCTGAACCGGATGACCCGACAGCACCGCGCCATGCTGTGCCGCCGTCTGCTCGGCGGTCAGCAAATGGCAGCCCTGCCCCATCTCGGTTTGGGC
>JBAWYZ010000436.1:0-1826 GCA_037143255.1 Leptolinea sp.
GCCATAGGTAGAATCCAAATTGCCCTAGCGCTACTTGCAACGGTTTGAAATTGATGCTACCAAACGGCGCCAGAATATGCAGCAGGTCAATATTGATATAAGAATCGCCCATCAAAATAAGCGCATGGAAAAGAACGAAAGCTAATCCCATTAAGCTGACATATTCATGCAGGTCGTAGGCGGCCGGGGCGCCGGGCCAAAAGCGCGCCATCTTATTGGTCATTAATAGCCCCAGAACCATGGAAAACCACAGTAATAGATAAGCCATAACCGCGCTCCCTCGGGATAGGTACCAATACACTTTGAGATTTTCTCCGCTCATGGATTGCACCATTCCCGGAAACCAATTTGGCAAAACGAAAACTGCCACAATAACCGCAAAGACTATTGCCATGGCAGAAATTATTACAGTTGAAATTGGTACAGCCGGTCTGTTATCCAGATCTGACTGGTATGTTTGTTGATTCATATCACCCTCCCAGAATTCTTTTCATAGACTGGCTGGTCAAAACTACACCATCATCCAGTACCAATAATGCACCAAATTGCGGATTGTTCTGCAGCCATTCTGCCCCATCGTCGCTGCCAAGGATAAATAGGACTTTGGCTGCCATTTCAGCTTCCATTACCGTTGGAGCAGATACGCTGGCGCTCAAAATATCCGTCTCGGCTGGCAACCCGGTGCGCGGATCAATGATGTGGTGCCGCAGAACGCCATCTTGCAGCCATTTGCGATAGTCCTTGCCCGAAGTTGCTACACCGCTGCGTCCTACCATCAACCATACCATGTCTATTGCCGGTTGAAGCGGGTCGATAATGCCCACCTTCCAAGGTGCGCTATTCGTCTGTAACCCGCTAATGCTAATGTCGCCGCCAGCATTGACAAGAGCCGGACCAAATTCAGCCAGCCGCAGCATGGCCTGGTGCGCTGCCCAACCTTTTGCAGTGCCGCCAAAATCAAGGCGCAGCCCCTCTGGCATTCTGATTTCCCGCGACTCAGGAAACAGTTTTATTTCAGTCACATCAGTTTCTGCAAAATACTGGCTTTCAGCTTGCGAGACAGCATCCGGAACTCCGTTGGCAAAACTGCGATCGTATCCAATAGTCTCCAATGCGGCCAGAACTACCGGGGTTACCAGACCTGCGCTGGCTTTTTCCATATCAAGCGCAATATGTAGAACTTGCCAGAAAGGGTCGCTCACGTGGAGCCTGTCCCCTGCGCTGCGGTTAACTAAACTAAGTTCACTGCTCTCCCGAAACCGGCTGAGAGATTGCTCCCATGCTTCAAACCACACGGGGACAAGGGTAATTGCATCGGCTGCTTCAGGTGTGTCAGCATCTAAAAAGATGTTGACACGGCTTCCCATAGCCCTAAATTCTGTTTGCAGCATCAACGTGAAGACCCTGAACTGGCGCCGCCACCACCGCTTCCACCACCTCCACCGCCGCTGCTACCCCGGTTTATGGTTATCTGCTCAAATACTGGTTTGTTATTGATTACAACCGGGCCAGGCGTTGGCTGGATTACCTGCCGCATTGTTTGCGGCTGTAAAATTGCAGTTTGCAGTGATACATTTTGTATTTTAGCTGCATCTCGAATAGGTATAAGGGTCGGTAGAGGCTGCAAATTTAATGCCAGGGAAATACCAGTTTGTTGCTGATCTTTACCCGGGTTTTCGGGTGGAATAGCTGCTTCCACTGGTTTATTTGCGATGAGACCCCAAAACCCAAATGTGCCCGTTAGTGATATCGCACCGATTAAGATTTTCAACCCGGTAATATCTTTCTTGCCTTTTTTAATTTGATTCGTTTGCATAATATTATCT
>JBAWYZ010000437.1:0-1804 GCA_037143255.1 Leptolinea sp.
TGAATAGTCTTCTTCTGCAAAGATCAACCTTGCCCGGGTCTCTTGAACCAGTTTCTGCAATTCCAGAACCGGATTGCCCCGTCGAATTATCAGGCCGCTTCCACGTTCCAATAATTGCCTGCTTAGATCATTTAATCCTGAGAGTAAAAACCGCTGCCGGCAAGTTACCAAAGAGGATAGCAACCTTTCATCCAAAATAAAAACCGGAATGACGAGTTTTCCACCTTTCAATGCAGCATTAAGAGCAGGGTTATGATTAATTCGTAAATCACGGCGGATCCACCACAAAACTGAGTTCATTATTACCCTGTAAAAAAATATATTTATGAATATTTTAGATTATTTTTACTTAGAATATATGGCAAGTTTAGAATTTACTAGGTATTATAAGGTAAGTTTTCTATCTGGATTTTGCCGGAGGGAATGATGAAAAGAATTGCAATATTAACAGGTGGCGGGGATGCCCCCGGGCTAAATGCCGTCATCCGGGCTGTCGTAAAAACAGCCACCAACGTATATAACTGCGAAGTTCTGGGTGTGCGAGACGGATTTGATGGATTTCTGGGAGATTACGGGGTCTTTCCGTTAGATCAATCTGCCGTTCGAGGTATCCTGCCACGCGGCGGAACTATCCTGGGATCAGCCAACCGCGGCAATCCGTTTGCGCGTAAAGTTGTCCGCTCGGGCAGGGAAGTCATTGAAGACGTATCGCAGAAAATCAAAGACAATATTAAAGCTCTCAACCTGGATGCTTTGATTGTCGTTGGCGGAGATGGTACTCTGCGGATTGCCCGCGAGTTGTTCCCTATTGGTGTTCCGGTTATCGGAGTGCCAAAAACGATTGATAACGACATTGGAGGCACCGAATTTACCTTTGGCTTTGATACTGCTCTCAACATTGCCTCTGAGGCGCTGGATCGTTTGCACACCACTGCAGAAGCGCATCACCGGGTGATGGTACTGGAACTTATGGGGCGGGATGCGGGATTCATCACGCTGCATGCTGGAATTGCCAGTGGAGCGGATGTGATTCTTATCCCGGAAATTCCTTTCACAATGGAATACATTAATGAAAAAGTCCTTAAGCGCAGCGAACGCGGTACTCCCTTCAGTATTGTCGCGATTGCAGAAGGCGCCAAACGCAAAGGCGGAGAAGTGGTAGTCAGCCGGATGGGTGATGAGGTTTACACTCCCAGGCTGGGTGGCATTGGCGTGAGGGTGGCAGACGAAATCACCCGCATAACCAAGATAGAAAGCCGGGTCATTATTCTGGGGCATTTACAACGCGGCGGTTCCCCTACAGCCTATGACCGCTGGCTGGCGACCCGTTTTGGGGCAGCAGCCGTCCGTCTGGCTGCCAGTGGTGGATTTGGCCGCATGGTTGCCTTGCAGCAGGAAAAAATTGTAGATATCAGTCTAGAAGAAGCTCTGGCAGTGCCTAAACGGGTGGATGTGCTGGGTGATACCGTGGTAACCGCCCGCGGACTAGGAATATCGTTTGGAGACCAGTCTACATATTAATCGAGTCGTAGGGCGGACTGCCGTCCGCCCCTACATGTACTGGAAGCTAGTAGGTTGGAGAAAACAGGTGTCCTTTCCTGTTTTCCCCAACGTCACATTACCAGGAAATTGACCTTTCTCTGTTCAAAACCCCCGCACGCCTGAAATCATGTTGGAGAAACCGCCACGGAATTACCATGATTGAGAAGAAAGGCGGTTTCCCCAACCTACCGGAGACTGTACTAATAATCGAGCCGTAGGGGCCCCCTACATGTACTGGAAGCTAGTAGGTTAGAGAAAACAG
>JBAWYZ010000438.1:0-1802 GCA_037143255.1 Leptolinea sp.
GTCTTGATCCGGTCGCTCGCACGGGGCGACTTGTTGCTCCATCCCTCTGGCTCCGGATTATTGCTCCACAACTGGGCAAAGCGCCTGAACAAGCTCTTCTTGATGCTTGGGGCGCGCCCAAGGAGTTGCGGATCGATGTCGGGCCTGAGCAACACCTCCACCTCTCCATCACGAACCAGGAATGCAGATGTTCCGTAGTCGTCCTTGCGCAGGACAATCTCCCCGGCATCGTAGTCACGGACAGCCGTATCCGCCTTGAGGATATCCCGTAACCGCATGGTTGCGGGAAACGCGCTGTGATCCATGCTCGCGAATGGTTCCTCCGCCATCAGCCAGTCGAGCGTCTCCTCGCTCATCTCGGGATCCAGCGGATCGTCCCATCTTTTCGGACGGGCCGCTTTCCGAGTGAGGCTCTCTAGGGTTGTTCCGGTGGCTGCCATATTGAGAGCTTCAGGCGTCGATCACCATTTTTCCTTTGGGACGACAGATGCAGGTCAAACAACTGCCTTCTTCCGGCTCATCACCGGGCAGTTTTTCGGCATATAAGTCCCGGGCGATGACAATTTCCGTAGTATGCTCCAAATATGACGGTGCCAGGGAGAAAGAACTTAAGTGATGCAGCTTTCTTGCGCCAAAGCCCACTTCCTCTTTAAGTTCCCGATTGGCGGCCTCCAGAAAGGATTCACCTTGATCTGTTTTACCTTTGGGCAAACCCACTTCATAACGGTGAACTCCAGCGGAGTATTCCCGGATTAACAACACGGTTTCGTCATCCAGCATGGGTACAATAAGTACAGCGCCACCTGGTTTGCCGCGAGCCAAGCGTTCGTAATTGCGTTGTTCCCCGTTGCTGAATTGTATATCCAGTGATTCAATACGGAATAAACGGCTTTTAGCAATGACGGTTCTGTTAAGAATGATCGGTTTTTCAGGCATTGTGCTATTTTATGATTTAGTTTTGACAAATATTAACGCACTATCATGATCGATTGGAAAATAATTGACACCGTCTTGCTGGATATGGATGGAACTTTGCTTGATTTGAATTTTGACAATCATTTCTGGAAAGAATTTGTGCCGCTCAAATATGCCCGGCAACATGGCATAAATCTGGCTTTAGCAAAGCAGCAATTACAACCGCAGTTTAAAAGCATGGAAGGCAAGCTGGAATGGTATTGTCTGGATTACTGGAGCGCGGCTTTGCAACTGGATATTGCGGGTTTAAAAGCCGAAATTTAGGGCTTAATTGCGGTGTTGCCGCACGTCACCGAATTTCTGGAAAGACTTCAACAAACTTCAAAAAAGGTTTTGCTGGTCACCAATGCACATCGGGACAGTTTGGGATTGAAAATGGAAAAAACCTGCTTGCAGCCATTTTTCGACGGCATTATCAGTTCTCATGATTTGGGGTTACCAAAAGAACAGAGTGAGTTTTGGGAGCTTTTAAAACAACAGCAGCCGTTTGATAAAAAAACCACGTTGTTGATTGATGATAGTGAGGCTGTTCTTAATTCAGCCAGGCTTTTTGGGATAGCGCATTTGATTTCGGTGAGCAAGCCCGATAGCAAGCAACCTAAAAAAGAGGTGGTGGATTACCCGGCTATTGAAGACTTTCGGGAACTTATGGCCGGACTGTAGGTTTACGGCTTCTATTTGAGTTAAGGCGTTTGTCTGAATAGTCGGTTTTAGGCTTTGGAGGTCTCCTGGCTGGCGTTATTACATCCGCTAAGAGATTGGCTGTGATCGTTTTAACAGGGATTTTCTGACCAATAAAGTCTTCAATATCCGGCATTGAGTAGGCA
>JBAWYZ010000439.1:0-1800 GCA_037143255.1 Leptolinea sp.
GGCACCAACCGCCGGTATTTTCTCTTTTAGAGCTGTACTCAATCTTTCCATGCTGCTGACAGAAAGTGATAAAGCAAGGGCCATCCGCAGCCGGGTACTCGATATTGTTATTGATGTCGTGGCGGAGCGAAGTGGTGGTCACACCAAATATATTAACCAGCGAGATCATGACTATCTTCCGGCAACTTACCAGGAGTTCAGCTATCGTAAGGTGTTTACCAGCGCGCTGAGCAACTATCTGGAAATGGGCAATATTAAATACAGCATCTACACCGATAAAATCTACCAAGCCATCTTCAGGGAAAATGCCAAAGAATATAAAAAAATCCTCAGTCTTCCCCAGAAAGACAATCTACGAGAAACCTTGTACGCTGAGATATTGCGGGCTATCTCCGGGTTCGAAAATGGTTTGGCCGCAGAGATGAAGACATTTTATGAGCAGAACCACCGCAAACTGGCGCCCCGCGAACTGAACGCAATGATTGACCAGGCGGAAGCCAATCCATATCTGCGGCCGCTGCTTGATGATGCACGCACCAGGATGGCGAGTCGTGACTTATGCTTCCGGGATGTATTGCATCTTACTCTGGAATCATATGTGCAAACTGTTCCGGAAGCCGATTTTGAGCGCTTTTTGGGAGAAACGAGTCAGGCTTTAGAGGAACGGCTCAATGATCCTGAAACGCTGGCTGTATTCAAACGTCTGAAGGATCGTTGATATGGACGGATTGAAAACGTTATATTCTGTCTTGGCTCATGCAGTCCGCGAACATGACTGGATTATTGAGCATTCGGGCGGTTTACCGGGACCAAGAGAACTTGGTAATCTGGCAAGCGCCCTGGACCATATCCAAAATGATGATTATTACCCTGAATTCCATGACAAGTTGACTCACTTGGTTTTTGCTATCAATAAGTTTCATGCTTTTAACGACGGCAACAAACGTTCCAGCATCGCCTTGGGAGCATTTTTCCTAGAGCTGAACGGTTACGATTTTTGCGTGAAAAAATTTGTGCTGGAAATGGAAAACATCTCGGTATGGTTAGCTGAAGGAAAGATAGACAAAGAATTGCTAGGAGAGATAATTGTGTCGCTGATTAATGATGACGACTATCCAGAGCCATTGAAACTATTGATGTATGAGGCTATAGATGGGTAGTGGTGCTGTGCAATAAATATTGCAGATAAAACAAAGGAGCTCCAGCTGCAGCGGACACGAACTGTCCACCTTGCTAGAACCCCTTTAACTTGTTTCTGGTTACTTATATCGGTTGGCGAGCACGAACTGCTCACGCCTACATAGCCCCCAGTTGCTTATAAATTTATACTCGTTAGTTTGATAATTCAAGGGGTTTTTCATCAGAAAGTTTTTGTTTGATCGTGAACAATATTCAAAGGGGGTTACATGCCTGAACCCACCATCCATGCCGCATCCTGGCTGATTAATCCGGATTCTCTACCGATTGCCGGAGGAGCTTTATTGGTGCGTAACGGAACAGTGGCCGCAGTTGGCACGTTGTCAGAACTGCGTCTTGCCCACTCTGCCACTGTTGTCGAATACCCCGACTGTGCGATCATTCCCGGTTTTGTCAATGCCCATACTCATCTGGAACTTACCCACTTTCCCTCCTGGCGTCTGAGGAGCGCGATCGATTACCACCCCCGTCATTTTACGGACTGGATCATCCAGTTGATAAAAGTTGCACGCGGGTTGACAGCCGATGACTATCCGCCTTCAGTGCATGAGGGGATGCGGATGTGTCTCGAATCCGGCACTACCGCAATTGGCGAAATTCTCA
>JBAWYZ010000440.1:0-1768 GCA_037143255.1 Leptolinea sp.
GCTAAAAGCCAGCAGCGGCAGCGCGATGCTGCTGGCGCCGGATAGATAGGTATCGACAAAGTAGCGCAGCAGAAAATAGGTGGCAGTTTTTGCCAGAGCCGCAAACCCCTGAGCGAGAGTGGCGGTCAGGTAGGTTAAGCGGAAGCCAGACATGATGCGCCAGAGACCGACCAGCCGGTTTTTGGCGACGGCGGTTTTCAGATCAAAAGCGGGGGTGTCCGTGGTTGCGTTCAATGTGAGGTTCCATATCTTGGATCAATCCATTTGGAGCAAGGCAACAATTTTACTCCATCCCCAAATAGAGATTAGGGGATAAAGGTGGAAGATTCCCGCGGCTAACAAAAAGAGTGCGGCTATAAAGGATTTTGGCCATGATGTACTTACTTCGCCTGCAATTGAAAACATTCATTTTATTGAGCGCGATATTTCGAAAAAAAAGCCGGTCAGCCGGAGGCAGTATTCGTCACGGCGCTGGCGTTGGATGGACCCGGCGTAGTGGCAGAAATTGCTCATAGACAGATACCCCGGGGGATTATGGTTTACAAGACGATCATCCCATTGGAAGAGTTTCCGGAAGGGTTGATCTCGGGAAAGCGTGCGGCTATTGCCCTACAAATCGAACCTTATTCTCAGTCACAACTACAAACTGTTCTGCCAGGCGACTAGCGTGGTTTTCCAGCAATCGTTTTAAAACCCCAATTTTAGATTTTGACCGCTCATCGTCTAACCGCATAAATACTATCCCATGATGGGCTTTACGCTCACGAATAACCTTTTCGCCAAAATCCTTGTCGTTGGTGATCAAAATCCAGTTTTCGGAAAGGGCTTTCTCAAATACCGCATCATCATCCAATCCCCTAGCAGAATCGTAAATTGAGAAAACCTCATGCCTTTGAGATTTCAACCAGGCAGCAACTGCCGGCCCCGAGCACTCATCCACCAGAAAACGCATTTAAACTGAATCCACCGTCAAAGGCATGAAGACTGTATTTTCAAGCGATTTGCTGGCGAATAAAATGCACGCTTGCAAATCTTCAATCGTCAAGCCATTATATTCAGCGATGATTTCCTGATTCGTTGCACCATGTGCCATCAGGTTCAAAATAAATTCAACCGTCAGGCGTGAACCACGAATGACAGGTTTGCCGACCATCACATTGGGATTCATACTAATACGTGCCAGTAATTTTTTATCAGTCATTTTTACCTCACAGTTTAATTATACAGCCCATCTTCTTTTTCGATTAATATTTCGATTATGAAGGGGTTTCTCCTATGAACGTCCCCGGAGGGGTGGCAGAGATTACGCAGCCGGCGGGTGATGCCATCAGCGGTGCGGGCGGCATAGGAGCCGGCCAGAAAGGTGAAGGCTCCTTCCACGGCAGCCAACCCGAGAAAGCTGAAAGCTAACAGAGGCAGCGCGATGCTGATGGCACCGGACTGATAGGTATCGACAAAGTAGCGCAGCAGAAAATAGGTGGCGGTTTTTGCCAGAGCCGCAAACCCCTGAGCGAGAGAGGCGGTCAGGTAGGTTAAGCGGAAGCCAGACAGGATGTGCCAAAGACCGACCTGCCGGTTTTTGGCGACGGCGGTTTTCAGATCAAAAGCGGGGGTGGCGATGGTTGAGTTCAAAGAATTGTTCCAGTAATATATTTAATTTCAACAGGTGCAAGGCATCAATTTTACTTCAACACCGTAGGAAGGCCTGTGTTAAGACAGGCTTTTTGCTGTACAATTGATTGATAATGGACTTGAAGTATATTTGAAC
>JBAWYZ010000441.1:0-1768 GCA_037143255.1 Leptolinea sp.
ACACCGGGACAGGTGTGCACAAAACGCAGTGCGGTGCAAGTGTCACGAAGGGGGTCTTTTTGTCACGAAGGGGGTCTTTTTGCCCCTCCCACCGGAAATTGGGCCGATTTTTCGGCTGGTTTTTACGGAAATTTTACAGGAATCCTGCCTGGAAAAGAGTATGATGAATAACAAAGCGTGATTTTTCTTAAAAGGCAAATTATTATGAATCGATTCCTCTCCTTATTACAAACAAAATCAATAATTGCGATGGTGACGAGTATTCTGGTGGTCGGCGCGATGCTTTCATGGTGGATGGTCGGGCGGGTGGACAGCGAGATGCGCGCCGGGCTTCTGGATCAAGCGCGTTTGGTAACACAAACTTTGAATATCGAGAGTATCAAAGCTCTTTCTGGTACTCAGGCAGACCTGACTTCTCCCAATTATCAAAGCATCAAGCAGATGTTGACTTCGGTGCGGACAGGCAGCCCAAAATACCGTTTCGTTTATTTGACCGGCCGTAATGTTGATGGAGCAATATTTGTTTTTGCGGAT
The DNA here is from genome assembly GCA_037143255.1 of Leptolinea sp. Taxonomy (GTDB): domain Bacteria; phylum Chloroflexota; class Anaerolineae; order Anaerolineales; family Anaerolineaceae; genus Leptolinea. The sequence goes on from JBAWYZ010000441.1 coordinate 535, forward strand.
TCGGAACCGAGTGATTCACCAGATTATTCTCCCCCCGGCCAGATATACGCTGAAGTCTCGGATGTAGCCCGCGGCGTGTTTGACAGCAAAGTTGCAACCGTGGATGGTCCGGTCTCCGACCGTTGGGGAACCTGGATTTCTCCACTGGTGCCGCTCATCGATCCGAATACCGGCAAAGTTCTAGCCGTGCTAGGGATGGACATTGCCGCCGGTGATTGGAAATGGGATGTGGCTGGCCAGGCCGCTATGCCCATTGGATTGCTATTGGCGCTGTTTATCGGTGCAATCGTTACCATTTCGGCCACACGGCAAGTGAAAGATTCTCGTAAGTCGATTCTTTCCCGCCTCCTTCTACCCCTGGCAGGCATGTTTATTCTCTTACTTGTAGGCGCCGGGACGCTCTTATGGCAACAGGAGCAACGCTGGCAGGCTGATCGAATCTCTTTCAATATATCCAGGGTTCGTCTCGACCTGCGCACTTCTCTGGAGCAGCAGACTAAGGCTCTTTCAGCGCTACTGCCGTCCATTACTTCGAAACCTGGCGTGCAGCAGGCTTTGCTCAACCGCGATTCCGCCCATCTGTTGACTGGCTGGCAACCTTTGTTTAAGACACTTAACCAGGAAAACAACATAACCCATTTCTATTTCCTTGATGCAGACCGTGTTTGCATCCTGCGCGTTCACAAACCCGATAAGTTTGGCGACCGGATTGAGCGCTTTACTGCGCTGGAAGCTGAACGTACTGGAAAAATAGCCTCAGGAATTGAATTAGGCCCTCTGGGAACCTTTACATTACGGGTTATTCAGCCGGTTTTTGCTGATGGCAAGCTCGTCGGTTATGTGGAGCTGGGGAAGGAGATTGAGGATATCCTCCTTGAGCTGCATACTCGCACAGACATTCAACTAGCTGTGGTTATCCGCAAAGAATACCTGAACCAACAACTGTGGGAAGATGGCATGAAACTGCTCGGGCGGCAGCCAGATTGGAATCGGCTTCCCAATAGTGTGGTTAGCTATAGCTCGCAGGGTAGTCTACCAGAGGCCTTTTTACCACTAGCGGATCAAATTGAAAGCGGAAATATTCAAAGCGACACGGGACAGGAAATCTCAGTTTCAGGTGCCGATTGGCGCGTCTCTTCCCTGCCATTGCAAGATGCATCCGGTAAAGAAGTTGGGAAGCTTCTCATAATGGGCGATATAACCGCAGAAAAAGCGGCTTTCAACAGCCGCATGG
>JBAWYZ010000442.1:0-1764 GCA_037143255.1 Leptolinea sp.
TGCTTGGAGTTGCTAAAGTAGCAGGCAAAATTGCCAGCCTCCAAAAATCTTGACCACACTAAATATCTCGACCACACTAAATATCTCGACCACACTAAATATCTCGACCACACTAAAATCTTGACAGTACAAAAATCTTGACAGTACAAGAATCTTGACAGCCCCACCATTGTGCCGATAGAATATAAGCGGGGAAGGTTAGAGAAGGAGATGTAGAATCATGCGCACTTGGCATACCACCTTAAAAGCGGGAGTTTTCGTAACTCTTGTGGCGGTTTCCGTTTCCGGTCAGGCCCAGCAGGTCACCCTTGGGACGCCCTTCCACAGCAACCGTGACTCGTTCTTTGAAAACAACAGCATCAACTGGTCCGGGAACTACCGAGGGGTCAACTTCTCGTATGGCGGTGGTGCATTGGCCCGGCCTCAATTTGGCGGACCCGATAATAACGCGGGATTAACCACGAACTTTGGTTTTGCGGGCAAAAACGGCCAGATCAATTTCGCCACCAACTTCGGTCAAGGTTACCGGCAATCATCGACCACGCAGACGCCGTCGGTCACCATCATGAACGGCCAAACGGGTTATGTGTCCGATACGTCGCAGACGCCTTATGTGATCAGCGTTATACCAGTTGTGGGGGCATTTCCCGTTTCGCCACAGCAGTTGCAGCAGATTTCCGGCATTGAACCCAGCACAGTCAACCCGCGGATTCAGGCGATGTTGCAGGCCCATGCCGATGCTCAGGCGGCCGGTCAAGGTCAAGCCGGAGGACCGGTCCCTCCGCAGCAGAGGCCGAACAACATGGCACCGCGGCAGAACATGAAGTTAATGAACGTACCCGATCCGATTCCCGCCCAGCCCGATCAGGGGGAAGCCGCTGGACAGCGTTTGAATGCCGCCCAAGAGAGTACCGCCGGCCGGCCGGCACCGAGCGTTGCCGAGGCTAGGCGTCTGCATCAGCAGGAGCAGGACGCCGTTAATGGTGAGATGGCAGCCCTCATGGAGCGCGCCGGCGCGCTGGAGGAAGACGGCAAGCCAAACGTTGCCAAGATCTATTATCAACGGATTGCCAAGCGAGCCACCGGCGAATTGCAGCAGCAGGCTCGCACTCGGTTGTATGAGATTCAGGGTTCGGAAAAGCCGTAAAGCCCACCCCGGACTGCGTTCAGGGAGTTTTCGGGTATGATCATAAAGCCTACCCCGGACTGCGTTCAGGGAGTTTTCGGGTATGATCATAAAGCCCACCCTGGACTGCGTTCAGGGAGTTTTCGGGTATGATCATAAAGCCCACCCCGGACTGCGTTCAGGGAGTTTTCGGGTATGATCGTAAATTGGCGTACTGATGGCATCAATGAAAGCAACCGCTCACCTACAGGTAATCAACGGTGCCGGAACCGGTACGATCCGAGAACTGAACAAACCCGAACTGGTTCTGGGGCGGAATGTTGATTGCGACATTTCCATCGAAAACTTTGGTATCAGCCGTCTTCATGCGCAGATTCTCCACATTCAGGATGATTTTTTCCTGGAGGATTTACACAGCACCAACGGCACCTTCCTGAACGACCAGCCGGTTCACAACCGGCAGAAGATCGCTAACGGCGACCAGATCCGCATCAGCGATATCATCTTTGAATTTCATCGCGATATTTCGCCCCAGATACCGCCCGCCGCAAGGCTGGATCCGCCAAAGGTTTCGGTCCACGACGAAACGGATGATGAGAAGCTCGCTGCCGTCTCACAGCACGAGGCGTGCCCTTACC
>JBAWYZ010000443.1:0-1750 GCA_037143255.1 Leptolinea sp.
CGGCGCCAGCAGCATCGCGCTGCCTCTCTTGGCTTTCAGTTTCTTGGGATTGGCTGCCGTAGAAGGAGCCTTCACCTTTCTGGCCGGCTCCTATGCCGCCCGCACCGCTGAAGGCATCACCCGCCGGCTTCGCAATTACATCTTTGATCACATTCAGCACCTCACTTTCACCTATCACGACAACACCCAGACGGGAGATCTGATCCAGCGCTCTACTTCCGATGTAGATGCCCTGCGCCGCTTCTTTGCTGACCAGGCAATCAGTTTCGGGCGCATCATTCTACTCTTCTTGGTCAACTTTGCCGCCCTGCTCAGCCTGAATACTACCCTTGCCTGGCGCTCTGTGATTGTTATTCCTATTATTGTGGTCATATCCACCATTTTCTTCGGCTACATCTCCAAAGCCTACGAAGCCTACCAGGAACAGGAAGCCGTCCTCTCCACCACCCTGCAGGAAAACCTGACCGGGGTGCGCGTGGTGAAAGCCTTTGCCCGCCAAGATTTTGAAAAAGAGAAGTTTGAGAAACACAACTGGGAGAAGTTCCAGCGCGGCAAATGGCTGCTTGTTCTGAATTCTTATTTCTGGCCGATAACCGATATTATCTGCACTGCGCAAATCCTCTTCGGCTATTACACCGGCGCACTTATGGTCATTAACGGCGAGATTACGCTGGGAACATTTCTAGCCTATGCAGGGTTAATCGTGTGGATCATTTTCCCTATGCGCAACCTGGGGCGTCTGATTGTGCAGATGTCTACCGGATTGGTATCGTACGGCCGTGTAGCAGAGATTATCAAACAGAACCGTGAACCGCTGGATGATGGGTATGCCATCCCAAAGAAAGTCATAACCGGCGCGTTGGCCTTCGAATCCGTCTGTTTTTCCTATAGCGACGGCACCACGGCATTGGCAGATATCAGTTTCAATGTCAAACCCGGCCAGGTGATCGCTCTGCTGGGCTCCACCGGTTCCGGTAAAACCACTCTGGTAAATCTACTCCCACGATTTTACGAATACACTTCAGGGCACATTCTTCTGGATGGGATGGAATTGAACACCATTCCCCGCAGATGGCTGCGCGGCCAGATTGGTATTGTCGAGCAGGAACCTTTCCTCTTTAGCCGCTCGATTGCAGAGAACATCACTTATGGCGTAGACCGCAGCGTGCCACAAGGTGAAATCGAATCCGCCGCGCGGGCTGCTGCAATCCACGATGTAATCTTATCGTTTCAGGAAGGTTACAAAACTTTGGTAGGCGAAAAAGGTGTAACCCTTTCCGGCGGTCAAAAGCAGCGCATTGCCATCGCACGCACCCTGATAAAGAACCCGCACATCCTCATTCTGGACGACTCCACCTCTTCAGTGGATACCGAAACCGAAGCCGAAATCCAATCCGCTCTGCAGGTATTAATGCAAAACCGAACAACGTTTATTATTGCTCACCGCATTCAGAGCATCCAGACAGCCGATTTGATCCTGGTGATGGATCAGGGGCGTATTACCCAGCGTGGAACACATGAACAACTCATAAAGCAGGCTGGCACATACCGCCGTATATTTGACATTCAGACCCGTATTGATAATGAACTGGAAAGAGAGCTAGCCAGTGCCGGAAATTGACACCTTCGAAGAGGAAGATTTCCAGACCCGCTTTAACGGAAAAACCTTCCGCAGAATTCTGGGGTTGACCCGCCCGCATTGGAAATGGGTGGCAGGTTTTCTCACAACCATTTTGCTGGTTTCCGGAGT
>JBAWYZ010000444.1:0-1737 GCA_037143255.1 Leptolinea sp.
ATATAATAATTTATGGTTGCAGTTGAGTGTAATCAAACTAGAGCCCGCCACCATCCTTTTTTTCAATAACAGGGAGATTTGGCAATTGAAAAATATATCGTTGTTCATCATTGTTTTCCTCTTTGTTCTAACAGCCTGCGGCGCTCCGGTGCTCCCATCTATTCCGGCTGTCGTAACAATCACAAATCCACCTCTCCCAACATCCATTCCAGCAACGGCGACCCAACTTCCTACGCCAACACCCATACCCCTGGGCGGAGGCGGGACGTTGATCATGCAAGTTAATCCGCTGCTGGTACCAAAAGAATTCAATGCGGTCGGACCTGCCAGCTGGTTGAGCGCAGCATCGGACGGATCCAACTTGAAACTGCTGGATTATCAAATTTGGAGCATCTCGCCTGACGGTCAGCGCGCATTAACCTATACGAATGACCATAAGGTGACACTCCGAAATTTGGATGGTTCGGGTGCATTGCCTTTAGATGATTCCCTGAAATACTATATCAATTTTTACCTACCAACTGCTCTTTGGTTGCCAAATGGGAATGCTTTAGTGCTTGCATATGATGCTTCAAAACCCAAAAAAGTATCTCTTTTCATTCTTTCCCCGGATGGCAAACTGACAAAATGGGAGAAACCATCCCAGGCCATGAAGGATTTCGCACATCTATTGTTGGTATCCCCGGATGGTAAGCAGTTATTTTGGGAAAATTCCGCCACCAGTAATGGTCAACTCAGGAAATCAGAGTACTACGTAACCAACCTGGATGACTCGGATCAGAAACGCATCCTCAGCAATGTTCTTTCCTTCCAGGATATGTCCATTTCTCCTTCAGGCAAGTACATCGTTTACCTGGAGACTTCCAATCAAATTTTACATGGCTGTTTTATTTACAAGGTGACAGATGGCACGACAACACTCCTCAAAACAGAGGCTGATCCGAAAGGAATCGGCTATTGCTTTGGCAGGGGTCACTGGTCACCAACCGAGGATAAATTATTTGGCCTGGGGCCAAAAGGCTATTCCGTTTTACCCGTGCCGGATGGAAAAATCACAACCTTCCCCGATATCAATGCCGGTATCTGTTACCTGGCACGCTGGACCCCGGATGGTAAACACCTGTTCCTTTCTCTGTGTACTGCGAAAGATTCCAAGGAAAAAATTCAGGGGATGGGGGCTGCGTTTGATTATTTGAAATATTTCGCGACCGCAGGCGCACGGTTAATCGATATGTCCGATGGCAAAGTCACAGAATATCCGGACGCGGGCTTTTGCAACTCAGCCCTATCCCCCGATTCAAAATGGGTGCTGATGTATTTATGCAAGGGTGAAAATAATCTTATGAAGCCGGATTACCCGGCTCAAATGCTGAACCTGGAAACCAGTCAATTGGTTCCGCTTTTTAAAGAATTTACTTCAGATGACCCAAAGATATTTGCGCAATCCAACGACGGATCATTCAAAGGCTGGTCGATTCTTTGGTTCAATAATCCCGTCACTCCAGCCTCGAGCAACCGCGCTACCCCCAAGCCTGAGCCTGTGCCACCGACAGCGGTACCGTTTACATCTTCAGGTACAGCCACGCCGCAAACCTGGGTTTTGCCGAGCATACCCTCAAAAGCCAGCGGCTCGACAAATTCCAGCATCAAGGTATTTCCTCAGGAAAGCAGCGATGTTTTGCTAAACCCTGGAAAAGGCTGGGTTCTGTATTACCCGTACGCAGACAAACCCAGGGA
>JBAWYZ010000445.1:0-1727 GCA_037143255.1 Leptolinea sp.
GCTGTGCGAAATATTCGACGTGATTTACATAACGACATCCGTGAGTATGAAAAAGAAAAATTGATCACTGAAGATGACCGATTGAGCGGCGAGGAAGACCTGCAAAAATTAACTGATAAATATATCGAGGATATCGCCAGGCACGGCGGCGCGAAAGAAAAAGAGATCATGGAAGTATAGTTTCTTGATGGACACGCCGACGCATCAAAATGAGTTAATTATTTATGGCTGAACCCACCTCTGCTATTCCTCTTGAGAAAATTCCACAACACGTTGCTATAATTATGGATGGCAATGGACGGTGGGCGCTTCAACGCGGTTTACCGCGCCTGGCAGGGCATAAGGCGGGGACAGAGAACCTGCGCCGGGTGATCCGCTCCACAGTGGAATTTGGTGTTAAATATCTGACCATCTATGCATTTTCTACCGAGAATTGGGGACGGCCACCTGAAGAAGTAAAGGGGTTGATGTATATTCTTGAAGATGTAATTGATCGGGAACTGAACGAACTGCATAAAGAAGGAGTCCAGTTGCGGCATATTGGCCGTCTGGAACGACTTGCGCCCTCACTTCAGGAAAAAGTCCTGGACGCAATTAATGTGACAAAAAATAATGACCGTCTTGTCCTGAATATTGCCTTTAACTATGGGGGACGTGATGAAATTATTCAGGCCATCCAACGCATGATGAAGGATGGCATTTCCCCGGAAAAAGTGACCGATGAATTGGTAAACCAGTATCTTTATACGGCCGGCGTACCTGACCCCGACCTCATCATCCGCACATCAGGGGAATTACGTGTCAGCAATTTCCTGATCTGGCAGGCTGCATACTCTGAGTGGTATATCACACCGACCTTCTGGCCTGATTTTGACAAGGATGAATATCGACGAGCGTTGGAAGCATTTGCTCATCGTGATAGACGCTATGGAAAGGTGGCTTCGGGGGGACTCCAGGATTCCAATGCGTAAAAGACTGATCACTACTTTAGGACTTTCTGTAATCGGGTTGCCCGCCATACTATTTGGCGGCGTCTTTTATTATGTACTCATGGGCACATTTTTGATCGGTGCCTCCTGGGAATATGTCAATCTATTCCGCGCAGCGAAGTACGAACCGCAGATGCATATTACTGTGGGCGGGGTGGCTCTGATCACCATTATGCGCATGTTCTTTCCTGTCTATGCAGAGCCCATCTTTGCCTTCGCTATTCTGGTTGCGTTGGCTTATCATCTTGTTATCTATGAGCGCGGACGTGACCAATCTGCGCTTGATTTTTGTATAACTATCGGCGGGCTGGTATATATCGGCTGGATCGGTTCGTATCTTTTTGATTTGCGGAATCTGGTCAATGGCGGCTGGTGGTTTATGCTGGTCATGTTTTGTGTCTGGCTCGGCGATTCTGGCGCATATTCAATTGGCAGGGCATATGGCAGGCATAAAATGGCGCCGCGTCTTAGCCCCAAGAAAAGCTGGGAGGGGTATGCTGCCAGTGTGTTTACCAGCACTCTGGGTGGAATATTCTTTGTGTATGCGTTTACCACCTATGGAAATCTGACGGGCCAAATCACGATCTGGCAGGGTGCGGTCCTTGGTTTTATTCTGGGGACGTTCACACCGTTGGGGGATCTCGGCGAGAGCATGTTGAAACGACAGTCCGGCATCAAGGATTCAAGTGATGTATTTCCGGGGCATGGCGGTTTTTTTGATCGTATTGACTCTTGGTT
>JBAWYZ010000446.1:0-1720 GCA_037143255.1 Leptolinea sp.
TTGGGTCTTGTCTTGATCTTGGTTTTGAGTCGGTGATTGGGTATTCTGCGAAGCAGGGTTAGCAAGGCGGTTATCAACCAGTCTAACCTGGGTTTGCAGCATATCACGGGTGCGCAAAAGAATAGCATCCCCCTGGGCATTTTGACCAGTTTGCAGTTGATCCATAATATGGACCTGTTCTTGTAGTCTGTTTTGCAAACGGAGCATTTCGCCTGAATCATTGGGATTAGTCGATGCTGCCAGCTCAAAAGCCGTCATCAGGTGAGTTTGTAAACGGGTAAAAACGGGTTCTTCAGGGGTATCGCCATTTAGGAGAACAGCGCCGATTTCTTCCAACCGTGTCTGAGATAAGTCCAATTCCAGATTTAGTTTCTCCTGGGGTTGAGTAGTAAGCATCTCTTTTACATCTTCTGTAAAGAGTTTGACCGGATATAAAACTTCATTTGGCAGGCTGGTTTGGGCGGCTGCAATGCCTATCCCGCTACCGCCAAAAAACAAAATTATCGCCATTACAATTGAAGCTACTATTGGGCTCATGACTATATTTTCCTTTCCAGTACGGATCATATTTAGGATATGGTTCTGAAAAGTAAGACGCTTCTGTGCTGTTTTGGATACGGCCAGTTTTTCTACTTCTGCAAGATAGGCAGTTCGGTTTTTTGCAACAGTAGCCGGATCTCGTTTAACATGGATCTTGTTTAAGGAAATAAGTTTCTTTTCCAGTTCCGGTTCGATCTCACCCTTATTTCGAAATATCATTTTACACCTCAACTAAAACCAGCATTTTTCGCAAAGCAGCCAACGCTCGATGTTGCAATGCTTTAATTGCTCCGATTGGCCGCTGCATGGCGGCGGCTACTTGATCGGTTTCCCATCCTTCAATAAATCGCAAAACGATTACTTGTCGTTGATCAGAAGTTAGAGAGCGCAGAGCGCTGCGCAGATCATGGATTGCCAGGTTATTTTCTATTTGAATTTCCAAATGGTTATCTGCTTGAGTGGTGAAATTCTCGTCCAATTCAAGAAAGGGAAAAGGTTCGCGGCGAAATAGATCTGTTAACCAATTGTGCGCTATCCGGTAAAGATACGCTTTGAGATGATCGGAAGGACCAGCGCCGGATTGCAGCGCTTTCAAAAAGCGGGTAAATGTTTCCGAGACGCAGTCTTCTGCCATGGGTGCATCACCTAATTGACGATAAGCGTATGCAAATAATGCAGGGCTATATAGATCGTAAATTTCTGCAAGAATCCCTGCATTTAAATTACGGGCTCCCTGCAAAAGGTCGGTTTCGCTGCGGTGGTTCATGCTCTGTATTGTAAGACGGATAATTTTGAAAAAGGATACGGGTGAAGGAAATACGAATGATTAGAAATTATAGTTTTAGAAGGGCAACTGGCCGTTGCCCTTCTAAAATTGCTTTGATCATGAGTGTATTACTCTGTTAAAACGTGTAGATGAGGCAAAGACGTTTACAGTTTTTCTCCACAGGTTGCGCAATGAGTCCAACTGGATTGAACGGGGCTGCCACATTTAGAGCAAACCGTCGAGCTGCCAGATGTTACCACGGGTGCAGTTGGCCGCTTCACTACTCGAAAGAGGGCGATGATGCCCAGGACAATCAAAACGAGTATCCCGAGCGGAAAGATTAGGCCAAGCAGCATTAATCCACCGCCAAATAGTCCTGCGCCAGGAACCATGCCCGAAAAACCGTCATAGGAA
>JBAWYZ010000447.1:0-1718 GCA_037143255.1 Leptolinea sp.
TAATCCGAGTGCGTCAGGATTATTTTTCAGTTCCCCATTGGTCAGGCCCAACAATGCCCCCATCGGATTGATGGCAGAATTTAATAAAGCCTTTTCCCAGATCATTTCTTTTATCTTTGGCTCGACAAAAACATCAAATCCGGCATTTGTGAAGATTTTCTGATAATCTTTGGCAAACGGGTGGCTGCCTATCCGGATAGTGTTACCCCCATTATGACATACTACACCTGGAGTAACTGTTTGTGCCGCACAGGTAGTAATTCCAGAAAGGACGCGTTCTTCCCCCAGAATCTCAACAATTTTTCCTCTGACGGTCAATCCGTTCTGCAACGTAAGCAAAGTTCCATCTTCTGAAATACTATTACGGACAGATTGTACCGCTTCGGATGTTTGATAGGCCTTTATCAATATCAATGTGTGTGAAAATTGGAGGATCGAATTTGACCTATCCAGGACAGTTACTTCATGGGTGGTTGTTTGGTTGCCTTCAACCAACCAGACCCCTTTTTTGCGAATTGCCTCCATCCCTTTAACCCAATTGTCAGTGAGATATACCGACTGACCGCCACGGCTGATGCGTGCCGCAAATAGGCAAGCGAGTGCGCCACTCCCAATAATTAATAAGGTTTTTGGCATAGCACTAATCTACTTCTGCAAAGTATCTTCCCACTCCAAATCAGGCATTTCAACCATGTTTTCTGCCGCCGGGAAATCTCCAGATTGCACTTCCTCCCGGTATTGGATGAAAGCCGATTGCATAGCTGCGTTCAAATTGCTAAATTTCTTCACAAATTTTGGCGTGAAGCGTGTGAACATCCCTAACATGTCCGGAGTAACCAGTACCTGCCCATCACAGCCTGCTCCGGCTCCTATGCCAATTGTTGGGATTTCCAGCTTCTGAGAGACTAAAACTGCCAGCCTTGCAGAGATCGATTCGAGTACGATACCGAAACAACCGGATTGTTGCAAAATAATGGCATCTTCAATTAATCGCCGGGCCGCCTTGGCTGTCATGGCCTGAGGACCGAAACCACCAAATAGATTCACAGACTGGGGGGTTAACCCCAGATGCCCCATTACCGGAATGCCGGCCGAAGTGATTGCCCGAATGGTCTCCGCGCGTTCCCGCCCTCCCTCCAATTTAACAGCATGCATCCCCCCTTCCTGCAAGAGCCGACCTGAATTATGAACTGCTTCATGAACCGACACCTGATAGGAAAGGAAGGGTAGATCACCGATTAAAAGAGCATAATTGGACCCGCGGGCGACAGCCTTACAATGATGAAGCATATCTTCCATCGTCACTTGCAAGGTGGTTTCATATCCCAGCACCACCATTCCCAGCGAATCCCCTACCAGAATGGAATGAATTCCACTTTCATCCATTATCGATGCTGTGGTGGCATCATACGCGGTCAGCATAGCAATTTTTTCGCCTCTACTTTTCATTTGCAGAAGAGACTGAATTGTAGTATTTTTGCGGCGGGGTTCTGAGTCTTGAGAGTTAGCAGTCATTTTTCACTTCCGTTTAGAGGGTAAATAGTATAAGGATTAGCCTAAAATATGGAACACAAATGTAAGTGCAATAATAACCCTTAATTCGCGACTGGTTAGCAAGCATTTTCCGGAAATCAGCGAAAAGGAATCATGAAAATTATGAATAGATAATGTCGAGTTCATAATGTTTCCAAAGAATTATTAAGGAAACTTTTCTTAAT
>JBAWYZ010000448.1:0-1718 GCA_037143255.1 Leptolinea sp.
ATTCTGGTAAATCCTCTGGCCTGGATGTTGACAGTCAATATTGCCCAATCAGTCTACGGCGTTAATTACCTTTTTAATGGGAATAATGAAATGGGGCTTTCTTCAGAAAATGATGTGACAGCTGTCTCTGCCTATCTCAATGCACATACCAATGCTAACAATCTTGTATTGGCTTCTGCCCAAATCTTATGGGCAATCCCCAACTTTCGCCAAACGGATTGGGGTATCACCGCCGCTGTAAACAACCAATCCGGTCTGATGGAACGTACCCTTTATGACTGTTCACTGCCTGCTGTCCGCTTTGCGGTTGTGGATTCCCTTGCGCTCGGCTTCGTCCGCAATTTGGATCCAGCGATGAAGGAAATAGTTGATCAGGTTCAATTGTGGCCTCTTGTTTTTAAGTCAGGTGATTTGAATGTTCATCAAAACCCGGTAGAATTATACATTCAATAGGAATATTTCGACCTTAGAACGAATAACCTCGAGATTGATTGTTCAAATATGCAAAACAGATTACAGACAGACCTCGAACATATACTTGACCACACTCGCGAACTTTGGGAAGAGTTTCGAGGTCAGCGCATATTCATAACCGGCGGCACCGGCTTTTTCGGTTGCTGGTTGCTGGAAAGTTTTTCATGGGCAAACGACCGCTTGAATCTTAAATCCAATGCGGTTATCTTGACACGGGATCCTTTGTCTTTTCAGATAAAAGCGCCCCATCTTGCCAATCACCCGGCAGTAGTTTTGCAAAAAGGAAATATTAATAATTTTGAATTTCCGACCGGTACATTTTCTCACCTAATTCATGCAGCGAATGATTCTGGCTCCACTTTCCCTGAAATGCAAAAGTTAATCCATACACAATTTGAAGGTGATCAGCGTGTCCTGGAATTTGCTTCATCGAGCGCTGTCAAAAAAATGTTGTTAACCAGTTCAGGAGCTGTTTATGGCCCATTCCCGGATGGGGTTACCCATATATCAGAAGATGATCCTTTCTTAGACTTCTCCGAAGAAATTCCCACGATGCGCTCAATCTACGCCCATGAAAAGCGAACGTCTGAAATGTTATTTCGTTTGAACGCGCATGCCACTGGCATAGAAACCAAAATTGCCCGTTGTTTTGCTTTCGTAGGCCCTTACCTACCCCAAAATGGAGGTTATGCGATTGGCAACTTTATCCGCGACGCCCTCCGGGGTGGCCCGATCGAGATAAAAGGTGACGGAACTCCTTACCGGTCATACCTCTACGCGGCAGACCTGACAATCTGGCTGTGGACGATTCTGGTTAAAGGCAAAAATTGCCGGGCATATAATGTTGGATCAGAGAAAGAGATTAATATATTACAATTGGCGAAAATTGTAAAACCCCAGCAATCACGGCACTCTTCAACCGAAATTACGTCAAATGCCGCACAACTATTAGACTTTCAAACCGTTGCACTGTTTGATTATTTGCGGGCGTCTGTTGCCGATGGTGGGCAGCCAGATAGGTCAACGTTACAAAAATTGCTGCCGTAAACGGTGAATTCAATCGTGGGCACGTTTCACCTTGGCCACGCATAAATTGCGGCGACGAATGTTGCCCGAATGAAGCCGAGCACATTCCGGGAACACCACTAACGCCCGGTGCTCAGCCCGGTGATGGCCAGCATAATCGCAATAAAAATCACCGCAATAATGGCGCCGATAGTCAAAATAGCGACCGGTTCAATGAT
>JBAWYZ010000449.1:0-1715 GCA_037143255.1 Leptolinea sp.
GATAAAATGGATTGCTCGTCGGATCTTATATTTATACCAAAAAATAATGCTATGCTATGTTAACGGCAACTGCGATGCCATTTTTTGTCATTATCCAGATGCTGTTGATTGTTTTAGACGTGAAGGATTTAAGGGCCCTATATACATGCAGACACAGGTTGGAGTTAATGCGAATATGTTTACACCAGATCAATCTTTAAGAAAAGAAATCAGAGAAAAATACAATCTTGGAGACTCTTTTGTATTTGGAAGTGCAACTAGGTTTACGCCAGATAAGGGCTTAGGTGATATTATTGAAGCTTTGCCTAAAGATGGCAATTGGAAATACCTGATGATTGGGTCTGGCCTTCCAGAAGAAGAAGAAGTAATTAATAAACAAATTATTGCTAAGGGATTACAAGAAAAAATAATACTAACTGGCTATATAAATCGTAGTAAAATGCCAGCATACTGGAATGCCTTGGATTGCGCAATACATGTACCTCGTACAACTGAGAATTGGGTAGAGACCTTTTCACTTGCTGTAGTTCAAGCAATGGCAACAGGTAAACCAATTATTGGAAATACTTCAGGATCGGTTCCTTATCAAATTGGTCCTGATGGTATTATTGTAAAGGAAGGAAATATACAGGCTCTGCAAGATAAGATTTCCTGGGTGATTGAAAATCCAGAACATGCTATGCTGATTGGAGAGAAGATGATGTATAGAGCGTTAAAATGTTTTAGTGTTCAACACCTTAACGAAATGTTTTATAATACAATCATTGATATATATAATGATACCTTTAATTCGATAAACCACGATATGACAAGCTGCTGCCTACAGCCAAAGTGACACAATCCGGATTTATCTTTGTGGCGCTTGACAATGCTGGCGAGCGTCTGCCGGTGAACAAGATAGAGAACCAGGGGCAATACAAAGCGGCCGTCATTCATGACCCGGAAGTTTCCCAAATGCACCTGTAGAGTTCAAATGCGTCACATGCATATATTATCCAAGCGATTTATTAGCAATGCTTTCCAAACTGACAAAGGCGGATTCAAACTGTTAGCGAATATCTAGGGAAGGGGTAATTAGGTCTGGTGTGGTGTATGGTTTAGTTAATCCTTCGCGGAACTGGGAGATGGAACGGAAGGGCGAGCGGAGCGAGTCCTGAAGTGGAATCTCCCAGTTCCGCGAAGCCGCCTGGGGGAGAGTGCGCATGATGCCCTCAGGTGGTCAAGGAGATCGTTCGGGGACTGGTAGGCCAAGATGTTTCGCGGGCGGTTGTTGATCTCCTCCTCGACCTCAATAAGGCGATCCTGGGTGATCGTTGCGAAATCATAACCTTTTGGAAAATACTGCCGGACCAGACCGTTGTAGTTCTCCACCCCGCCTTTTTCCCATGACCGGTAGGGTTTACAGAAATAGCTTTCGCATTCCAACAGCTCGTTGACCCGTTCGTGCATCGCAAACTCGAGGCCGTTGTCGTAGGTGATGCTGTGGACCTTCAACCCGTTCAGGACAGTTACGATTCCTTCCATGGTTCCCGCGCTGCTCTTGTCTGGCAGCAGGTGAAGCCTCCCGACACGGCTTTTGCGCTCATAGATTGAGAGCAGAAAACCGCTTCCCGCTGCTCCCTGGATGAGGTCTGCTTCCCAGTCCCCGTAGCGATTCCTGCCGGTAATGATCATCGGCCTTTCTTCAATGTCCACCCGGTTCGGGATCTTCTCCC
>JBAWYZ010000450.1:0-1707 GCA_037143255.1 Leptolinea sp.
TGTTCGTCGAACAACTACAACAACCGATCGGTCATCCGTTATGGGTATTGTTTGACGAAGTGCAATATGCCAAAGACTGGGAAATTCAACTTGAGTTCCTGATAAGTGACAACCCGCACATTCGATTTGTGGTCTGCGGTTCGGTTATCACGCTGCACAACATAGGTCGTCCATCAAACACAAGTAGTTTCACTGAATTTTTCCTACCACCGGTCACTTTTGCCGAGTACCTACGGTTTACAGGCCAGGAAGACACCCTCATCATCTACACGCCGAAGCAGCCTGAAAGTTCACACAACACCTACCATTCATCTGATATTCACAGTTTAAACGCTGAGTTTGTCAGGTATCTCAACTACGGTGGATTCCCTGAGATGGTGATGGACCCAGCAATGCGTGCCAACCCGGCTCGATTTTTGCGCCAGGGTGTTGATAAAGTGTTGCTCAATGATCTGCCAAATCTTTACGGTATTGGCGACATACAAGAATTGAACCGCTTTTTCAGTATGCTGGCATTCAATACTGGTATCGAGGTTGGGATGGAAGAACTGAGCAAGTACTCTGGCATCTCCAAATCCCGACTTAGTGACTATCTGGATTACCTGGAGGCTGCCTTCTTGATCAAGCGTGTCTACCGCGTGGACAACAAAAACTCTCGGATGCGTCGTGAACGTACTTTCAAGGTATTCTTATCCAACCCGTCCATTCGTTCTGCCATTTTTGGTATGGTCACCGCCAGCGAGGATGCCATTGTCAATTTGGCTGAGACTGCGGTGTGGAGTCAATTGATGCATAGTAACCAAAAGAAATTTTCGCTCCATTACGCTCGGTGGAAAGAGGGCCGTCAAGACTTGGAAGTTAGCATGGTGTCGCTGGACGTGCAAACCAATAAGCTCAAATTCGTAGTTGAAATCAGGTGGTCTGACCAAATTCCAGATACCCTTAATGATCTACCCGGCCTTCAATCTCTGGTATCTAAAAATGCGTTTAACCGCAAACCGCTTGTTACCACCCGCACTATTACAGACAATATCACATTAGATGATTGTGCAATTGAATTCATGCCATTGGCATTACACTGTTACATTGTTTCTCGTAACCTGCTGGATAGCGGTCTGTCAAATATAAAGGAGTCTGGCTATTTGGCGTTGTCTGAAACTGAAATCCAATCTGAATATGACGATACAGATATTCAATGTTCGTTGCGATTGAATGCGGATCCACCCTGGTGATCGAATACATTGCCAGACCGTCGCTGTGGCTTTCGCTTTCGTGCTTGCTCATAAAGAGCTTAGATCCCATGAACGCACGGCGAGAACAATCGAAGGATCGTCCTGCGTGGTGCGCTCAGGCATTTTTAATTTCACTAATGAACTAGAAATGGAATCACATGGCCGCTATGTTCTGCTGGCAGTGCTTGGCTAAGTAGCGGTGACCAGACAATTCGTGTGCTTCGCGGGGGCAGTTGGGACGATGTCCCGAGGAACCTGCGCTCGGCCTACCGCTACCAGGGCACCGCGGATGTCAGTGGCTACGGCACTGGTTTCCGTCTTGCCAGGACTCTTCTTACCCCTTGAGTCTTGACTTCTTTACCCCTTATGGATGTTCGGATGTCCGGCTGTTGGGACGTTCATGGGGGTCTGGGGGCGAAACCCCCAGGGCAATTTTTTCAATTTTCATATTCGTAGCCCGTATGGAGCGAAGCGC
>JBAWYZ010000451.1:0-1701 GCA_037143255.1 Leptolinea sp.
TATCTTTGCAAAAACCCTCAGGACAACTTGATTTTACGCTTACGTATCCCATCATAATCTGGAACCAGCCGGTCGTATTCTTCGTCCATCAAGGGTGATGAAATCATGAAGTCTGCGGTGGCGCGATTGCAGGCGGTCGGAATATTCCAGACCATGGCCATACGCAGAAGCGCTTTTACATCCGGGTCGTGCGGAACTGGTTCTAGCGGGTCCCAGAAAAATATGAGAAAGTCGATCTCATTCTCCGAGATTTTTGCTCCAATCTGTTGATCACCCCCTAGCGGACCACTTTGCAGTTTAATAATGGGGAAATCCAGTTCTTTTTCTAATATATCACCGGTGGTTCCTGTGGCAAACACAAAATGGTGAGCAAGTAAATCCCGGTTATATTTTGCCCATTCAACCAGGTCACGCTTCTTATTATCGTGGGCAACCAGTGCAATTTTCTTGTCGTGATCCATCGCCATCTTTTTATTTTCCATATACTTTTTCTCCAAGTTTCAAAATCATTTTAAATTGTTGTTTAATTATTTATCCGTCAGCCATTATTTGGCGGACAAATTACAAGACATTCACAATTAATTCATATGTTTTCATTATTATTTAAATTGTAAAAATCTTACGTTCATTTAATATTACAGGAGTTTGAATGAAAAATCAAAAAGCAAATTGGTGGCTTGATGCCATATTATTTACCGGTTTTATTGTAACCTTTCTGATGGATTTCACTGGAGTTGAATTGCATCAATGGATTGGCATTGCCATTGGCGTTATCCTTCTGGTTCATTTGGCATTCCATTTCAATTGGGTAGTCACTGTGGTTGATCGATTTTTTGGTACACTTAAGTGGCAAGCAAGGATTAATCTACTGATAGACGGCTTATTGGTGGGCTGCTTCCAGATGATCATCTTAACCGGTTTGCTGATTTCGACCTGGTTTAATTTGACCTTAAATAACTATCATTTCTGGAAGACAGTTCACATCCTTTCTTCTGTAACTACGCTTTTTATGTTGCTGCTGAAGATCGTTTTGCATCGAAAATGGATTGTTTGTGTTGCAGGGAAGTGCTTTTGCCCTGGCGAAACAAAAGAAGTTAACCCGCTACCGGTTCAGTTTAGACAAACAAAGGCGCAGGTTAGCCGGCGGGAGTTCCTGAAAATCGGCGGAGTGGTGGGCGCGGCATCCCTGGTAGGCGTCTCGCAGATAGCAAAACTAACGCAGGCATTTATGGATAGCCCAGACAAAGGCAGAATAGTGCAAACCGCATCTGTTCAGAAAGTGACCAATGGTGATAATGTTCCTGCGTCCATCGTTCAATCCACCAGTGGTGGGGGGCAGCCGGTAATACAGCCAACAACTATTTCGACATCAGTGGCGGATCAAAGCCAGCCGATAATAGAGTCCATGACTGTTCCGACAACTGTCCCGATTGCGGTAGAAGAGCAGAGCCAGTTAGCCGCAGCCTGCACTGTCCGCTGTTCCAAAGGCTGTTCATTCCCCGGTCGTTGCCGGCGCTATACGGACAATAATGGGAATGGAAAATGCGATTTAGGCGAGTGCGTGTAGGGTTTTCCGAGGGGACGGAAACACTATGGCTTTTGGACCAAAAAATAGACAGTTATGGGTACGCAAGCCCGAACAATTCTATTGAAAATCTTCAGTGATTAAAAGATGCAATTTGCCGCCCTTGCTACTACAAT
>JBAWYZ010000452.1:0-1696 GCA_037143255.1 Leptolinea sp.
TAATTGAGCGACGTAGCGTTGAAAGTACCACTGATTTCTCTCTTTTTCAGTCGGCGTTCCCAGGGCAACCACGCGGCAGATGCGCGGATTCAAGCATTCGGTGATGCGTTTGATAGTGCCGCCCTTGCCGGCGGCGTCCCGGCCTTCAAATAAAACCACGACCTTTAACCCTTTGAAACGAACCCATTCATGCAACTTGACTAGTTCAATTTGCAGTTTGGATAATTCTTTTTCGTATTCTTTGGATGATAATTTCTTTATTGAAGAATCACCATTGGAAGGGGTTTCAACCTTTGCACTGGATTCTTTGGAGCGGGTGGTTGATTCAGCCTGTTTTTTCGTTTCGGCTGTGACTTTGTCCTTTTTACTCCCCTTTTCGGTTTTATGAGCGGCAGCATCTTTTTTGTTTTTCATGATCACATCCCTCCACTTCAGGTTGGAAACGTAAAAGCTAATAATTTGATAGCGCAAACACCAATAAGTTGTTACTACTTTATTATAAGATGAGAATAATCGGAATGCAATTTCCGGGAACTCTTTCTGGTAGAACAGTTTGGGAGATAGTTTCTTGTTTTCCGGACGAACAATGTCTACCGCAGACTGGTACTGAGTATTTTTGATGTGGAAAAATTGGTTTTATATCAGAATTGCACCACTTTCATTTGTCCAAGTATAATCATGCAATTATTTTATGAAACTTACTCCGCGTTCTCAATTCACAGCCGGCGTCGTTGATCTCCTCCCTATTTTGCTGGGGGTCATCCCCTTCGGGCTTATCTACGGTATTGCTGCTGTAAATGCTGGAATTTCGCCTCTGCAAGCCATGCTTATGTCATCCATTGTGTTTTCAGGAAGCGCACAATTTGCTGCCACCCAATTGATCTCGCACGGTGCCCTGGCTTCAGTCGTCATTCTCACCATCTGGGTGGTCAACCTTCGGCTTGTGATGTATTCCGCTACTATAGCCCCCCATCTGAAAAACCTTTCTCCTCGATGGAAATCTTTTCTGGCTTATCTGTTAACCGACGAAGCTTTTGCTATGACGGTCACACGGTTCACTGAAAAGCCGGACATGCCGCACAAGGGTTGGTATCTTTTTGGGGCAGGCTTTATTCTGTGGTTCACCTGGCAGATCGCCACCGCCATTGGGATTTTTGCCGGCGGACAGGTGCCAGTCAATTGGTCATTGGATTTCACTATTGCTCTGACATTCTTGGCCTTATCGGTTCCATCTATTCGTGACCGTTCCACTGCTGTGGCAGCCATCACAGGCGGAGTAGCCGCTGTACTATTACGTGGAATGCCCTACCAATTAGGGTTGGTCACCGCAGCTATTTTGGGTATTGCCGCTGGTTTTGGAGTTGAAAAATGGACTCGCTGAATCTCTGGTTGGTCCTAATTCTGGGCGGTCTGGGGACGTATTTATTGAGGCTGTCCTTTATTTTGATATTCCAACATATTCAAATCCCCACATACATGGAACGCATTTTACGCCTGGTGCCTCCAGCGGTGTTTTCAGCCATTGTACTGCCTGAATTGCTAGTTAGAAATGGCGCAGTGCTATTCTCTTTTACCAACTTGCGCCTACTGGCCGGACTATTGGCAGCGCTTATCGCCTTGCGAACCCGCAATGTGTTGATCACCATCGCTTCCGGCATGGTGATCCTGTGGGTTTTACAGGTTATTCTGCCAGCCC
>JBAWYZ010000453.1:0-1693 GCA_037143255.1 Leptolinea sp.
CTTTTTTATCGAGTAAGCCCCAATAACTCAAAGTAGAAAGATCTTTGGAACCTAAATGTTAACCAAACTTCAACAACTCATTGAAAAACTCAGTGCAAATGAAATCAGGTACTGTCACTGGAAGAGCAATTCTGCGCTTTCCCAGGTTCTGACCGGCGAAACGGATGTCGATTTTCTCATCCGTCGCAATGATTGCGATTCATTTAGATTGGTAATGAATGAGTTGAAGTTTCGTCCTGCCGGCATTCAGGGCGATGTACCTTTCCCGGCCGTGGAGCATTATTTTGCCATGGATGAAGAAACCGGGATTTTTGTTCATGTGCACGCTTATTATCGCGTCATCACCGGCGAAAGTTTGTCAAAAAACCTGCACCTGCCGATCGAAGAGATGCTCTTACAAAATCTTCGTCAGGAAGCTTCGATCCCGGTTCCTGTCAAAAGCGCTGAATTAGTGGTTTTCACCATCCGGATGATGTTGAAGCATACTTCAGTCGTCGAATTGCTCATGCTTTCCAGAGATTGGAACGGGGTCCGTCGGGAAATCGAATGGCTCATGGAAGCAAACCCAACGGACGAAACGCTCAAGCTGGTTGAAACCTGGTTGCCTTCAGTAGATACCAGATTATTTTCTGAATGTATTGATGCTCTAAAGCAACCCTCCCCGCTGGTTCGCCGCATCCGCCTGGGTCTTCAACTCCGCTCCCAACTCAGTATATATGCCCGAAATTCCCGGATTCTGGCCTGGTTGAGTGGAATTCAAAAATTCTCTTTGATGGCGTATGGACGGCTCACGCATTCCAAAAGAGGCATGATCCTTCAGTCTGGCGGGGCTGTGATTGCCTTTGTCGGCCCAGAGGCAACCGGGAAATCCACACTTCTCAGTGCAACCAGATGTTGGCTGGGCGAACATTTTGTGATCGAACAAATCCATTCAGGCAAGCCTAAATCGACTTTGTTGACCATGCTGCCCAATGTATTTTTACCGTTACTGCGCAACGCGCTGCCAACCTATCGACCGAGCAAGCTCAATACCCGCCAGGCCTCCGCTGAGAAAAATCAGAAGTCTGCTCAAGTCTACCCGCTTATTTCTGCGATTCGGTCAGTTTTTCTGGCCTACGACCGCCGGGTCTTGCTGAACCAGGCCTTTGCGCGGGCTGCCAATGGAAATATCGTTTTGTGTGACCGGTATCCCTCCATGTCGAAAGGGGCTCCAGATGGGCCGCAACTGCAACAATTTGTGATTGATCCAAAACGCTATCCAATTCAAGCCTGGCTGGCTGGTGTTGAGAAACGTTTATATCAGGAGATACCGGCGCCAGACATGGTCATCTCTTTGCATGTTCCTGTTGAAGTTGCACTGCTTCGAAATAAAAATCGTGGCAAGGAAGAGCCTGAGGATTATGTCCGTTTTCGACACTCACTGGCCTCCAATCTGGAATATAGGAATGCCCCGGTTAATAAAATCAACACGGATCAACCTCTGGATACAACTGTCCTCGAAGTCAAAAAAAATATTTGGAGGAATTTATAACTATGGCCACCCTTCAACAGTCTTCCCTTGAGTTAATCCCGGCCCTGGAACGGGATATCCCAGGCAATTCCCTCTCAAACAGTCCGGCTGCTTCCAGTCTGCAGGTTTTAGAACGCAACCAGCCATCGGATTCTTTCGCTGGTTTATCAAAACTGAACAGAA
>JBAWYZ010000454.1:0-1673 GCA_037143255.1 Leptolinea sp.
ATGTAAAATGTATCAGAAGAGACTGGACAGGAAACAGAAGCTCAAGCACATCCTCACGAATAGTGGCAAGCCTGATGAGAATCCATGCCGGAACAACGGCTCTTTTACATTTGCTGAAGCATCTTGCTAATCAGGATAATATTTGTCACACAAGCCATCCAAGAATGGTTAAAATTAGATATCCTGTCCCATAACTGAATGAAGGTTAAAAATGAGCATTAAATCCGGATTAGTAAAAATGGTAATAAAATTGACGCCCAACCTGTTGATAATTTGGGTGTCGAATATAATTCTTAAGGGTATTGCAGAGTTAACAGAATTTAATTTTGATCTTGAAGCCCGAAAAGTATACGTTCAAACAATTCTCTACGGTGAAAAGGAAGCGATTGAAATTTGTCTGGAGGATTTTGCTGTTTTTAGTGAGGGTGACTCCTACCGATTTATCATCAATCAAGCAAAATCAGACCGACCTTGGCTGAATAATATATTGGCCCATATCACAGGAAAAGCCTGGAAAATTCCGGCGATACCTCAATTGACGCCTCAACTTGAGCTTTTAACCGAGTTGTTAAATACCAAAACTCCGGTACTGGAAAAAAATGATTGAGATTGCGCCAAATCATGGCTGAGAAAAAACAACTTAAATTTGCCGGTATCAATGGGCAAACAAATCAGGCGTTATTTATTAAATTGTGTCAGAATGCCATAGAGTATTTTCCGTGCTGTAAAACCCCTCCGGAGTAATAAAAATGCGCCGCTTGCTAATAAAGCACGTAACAACCTATCAATACGCTGAAGCGGTAACATTGTTGCCGCACAAATTGCTCTTACGCCCGCGTGAAGGGCATGATATCCGTATTGAATCGGTCGAGCTGGATATTTCTCCTGCCCATCAACTGGATTGGCAGCGGGATGTATACGACAATGCCATGGCTCAGGTGACTTTTCTTGAGCCTGCCAGCACCCTGTCGATCAGTAGCCGCGTTCTGATCCAACACTATGATGACCAGCCCTTAAACTTTCTGGTGGCGGACTATGCAGTGTCTTTCCCCTTTCAGTACGATGTCGCCGAGCGCATGGATTTGGAGCCTTACCTGTCAGCGATCTTTGCGGAAGAACAACCGTTATTACGGTCGTGGTTAAGACAATTCTGGATTTCCGGTCAAGTGGTTGAAACCTACCTGCTGCTGGAATGGATCAACAAAGCGATTGCGACCGGATTCACCTATCAACAGCGTGAAGAGCCGGGCGTTCAGACACCGGAAACCACCTTGACCCGATGCGCAGGTTCCTGTCGTGATTTTGCGACTTTGTTCATAGAAGCCTGTCGTTTTCTGGGTTTGGCAACGCGATTTGTCAGCGGATATTTGTATACGCCTTCGCTGCCGCAAGGGCAGGGCGCAACCCATGCCTGGTCTGAAGTTTACCTGCCCGGCGCCGGTTGGAAAGGCTTTGATTCCACGACCGGGTTAGTGGTCGGCAACGATCATATCGCTGTGGCTATGGGCCGCCACCCCGAATCACTGCCACCCGTATCCGGCTCATTTCAAGCCGTTAACCCCCAATCACCCCTTATGGGTGTGATGGTGGAGGTGGCGGAAATGCTGGATTAGCGATGCCTCTGCCGTAGCCGGTGAAGGGCGGTTGCTGCGTTCGCTAAGTAGCTGTTTTGG
>JBAWYZ010000455.1:0-1659 GCA_037143255.1 Leptolinea sp.
ACGAAGATTCTTTTGCCGTTTCCATCTCCCCAATCGAATCATGGAACCTGGTGGACGTCATCGCTGTGGATGAGGTTGGAGAAAAAAAAGTCGGCTCGACCGAGGGACACAACCTGGCGTATACCAGTCCACTGCAAAATGCCCGGGTGGAGGATGCCCCCCGCCGGTTGAACCTCTGCCGGGAAGCCGTACTGAAGCAAGATTTTTCATCTCTAGCCAGCATCATGGAATTGGATAGTGACATGATGCATGCAGTGATGATGACCTCAAACCCAGCTCTTTTCTACTGGGAACCAGCTTCACTGAATATCATCAAAGAAGTCCCGGTCTGGCGAAAAACCGGCATTCCCTGCGCCTATACCCTGGACGCCGGCCCTAATGTTCATATTCTTTGTCCGGCGGAGTTTGCTGACAAGGTCAAGAATAAAATCTCCGGTCTGGATGGAATCGCGAAGATTATTACAGCAGCCGTTGGTGGTCCAGCCAGACTTGTCAGTGATTAGAAGTTTATAAGAACAGTTTCAACCCCACTCAAAGTGGCTATAATACTAACTAATGGACCGCTCTGGTCTATTAACTAATGTTAGGGAAAAAATGAATCTGACCGTTATTACAACCATTCTTGAATTTGTGCTTTCTTTTGGTGTCTTGCTTTTTATTCACGAATTTGGGCATTTCATCATTTCGCGTCTCTTTAAAGTCGAAGTGGAAGAATTTGGTTTCGGATTTCCTCCCCGGCTGGTGAAACTATTCACCTGGGGTGGAACTGATTTTACGCTAAACTGGATTCCATTCGGTGCTTTCGTTCGTCCGAAGGGCGAAAATGACCCAAATATTGAAGGCGGATTAGCATCAGCGAACCCCTGGAAGAGACTGGCCGTCCTGCTTGGCGGACCAATGCTCAATATTCTAGCGGGCATCATTATCTTCAGCGTTTTGTTCACCAAAACCGGGGCGCCCAATCCTCGTATCGTTCAAATCATGGAAGTCAGCAAGGGATCTCCGGCTGAAACTGCCGGTATTCTTTCCAATGACATCATCGCCAAAGCCAATGGGACGGAGATTACCAGCACCACACAGCTCTCCACTATCGTCAAATCTAACCTGGGCAAAGAAATGACACTTACGTTGAAACGAAATGAAAACATAGTTGAAATAAAAGCTGTTCCCCGTGTAAATCCGCCGCCCAATCAGGGATCACTGGGTATTGTGATGGGAAATCCCATCCACCCCATTACAATCATGGAAGCAATTCCATACTCATTCCTGACGGCCGGAGCCCAGGCCGCATCCCTGATCACCCTACCCGGGAAATTAATCCAGGGACAGGTTAATCCAGAAGAGGCCCGCGTTGTTGGCCCGGTAGGCATGTATGATATTTATTCACAGGTGCGCACCCGTGATATTGATGCCGCTTCACAGCCATCCAGCCAGGCATCCGATTCATTGAACCGTTTCTGGCTGCTTGGCACCATCTCCATCGCCCTCGGGATTACAAATTTGCTCCCCATTCCTGCACTGGATGGCGGCCGTATTATTTTCCTGCTGCCTGAGTTGATTTTCCGAAAGCGGGTGCCTGCCCAATATGAAAATATGGTCCATTTGATTGGCTTTGCAACGTTGATTGCCTTTATGGTCTACGTTACCTCACAAGATATT
>JBAWYZ010000456.1:0-1653 GCA_037143255.1 Leptolinea sp.
TAATTATTGCTAGAATAAATTAAAGAAGAAGCAAGAATCTCCTACCGATTCGAGCGGTATAATTCCATGCTTATTATGAATTCGTCTGGAGAACTGATGCAAAAACCGCTTGATTTCCAATCAATTATGCTTACCCTGGAGAAGTTCTGGGCTGAGAAGGGTTGCCTGATCTGGCAGCCATATTACACCCAGGTGGGCGCCGGCACCATGAATCCCGCTACCTATCTACGCGTGCTGGGCCCGGAACCATGGAATGTTGCCTATGTTGAACCCTCTGTTCGCCCGGATGATGGCCGTTACGGTGAAAACCCCAACCGTTTGCAGCAGCACTACCAGTTTCAAGTCATCTTAAAACCAGATCCCGGCAATCCACAGGAGCTGTATCTCGATTCCCTGCGTGCCCTAGGGATCGATCCGGCCGAGCATGATATTCGCTTTGTGGAAGATAACTGGGAATCACCGGCATTGGGCGCCTGGGGACTGGGCTGGGAAGTCTGGTTGGATGGACAAGAAATCACCCAGTTTACCTACTTCCAGCAGGCCGGCGGCATCGTACTCGACCCGAACGCAGTGGAAATCACCTACGGGTTGGAACGCATCGCTATTGCTTTGCAAAAGGTGCGCAGCTTCCGCGAAATTCAATGGAGCGCTGACCACACTTATGGCGAAGTCAACTTGCAGGCTGAACGTGAACACAGTAAGTATTACTTTGAAATTGCTGACGTTGATCGCTTGCGCCAGATGTTCAGCCTTTTTGAAGCCGAAGCTGAAGCTGCGCTTACCCAGGGGTTGGTGCTGCCAGCACATGATTATGTCTTGAAATGCTCCCATACTTTTAACATTCTGGATACCCGCGGTGCGGTTGGTGTGACCGAACGTCAAGCGCTCTTTTCACAGATGCGCGATCTCTCCCGCCGGGTGGCAGAAGCCTATGTTTCCCAGCGCCAGGAGATGGGCTTTCCCTGGGGCAAAGCAGACAGCAGCGCCATCAATGCGCTAAACCCGGCGGTTTCCAGCGATGCTTTTACAGCTACGGTTAATAATGAGCCGCAGTCCTTCTTGCTAGAAATCGGTACAGAAGAACTGCCCGCGGCCGATTTACAATCCGCCCTTGTGCAGTTGACCGAGCGTGTCCCGGTCATGTTTTCTGACTTGCGCCTGGAACATGGCGAAATCACGGTTTACGGCACACCTCGCCGATTGGCTGTACTGGTGGAAAAAGTCTCGTCATGCCAGCCAGACAAAACCAGCATCGTCAAAGGACCGCCGGCCGATCGGGCATTTGATGCCGATGGCAAACCCACCCCCGCAGCAGCCGGTTTTGCGCGCGGCAAAGGATTGAAACCCGAAGATTTGAAGATTATGGAAATGGACGGCGGCCGGTATGCGGCCGCTGAGGTGCATGAGACTGGTAAACCAGCGCTATAAGTTTTTATTGGCGCGCTGCCTGAATTAGCGGCTGCCATCAAATTCGAAAAATTCATGCGTTGGAACGAAAGTCAGGTGGGTTTCTCCCGGCCGGTTCGCTGGCTGTTGGCTCTACTTGGCAAACAGGTTATCCCCTTCCAGTATGCCGGCCTGACTGCCGGGAATAAAACACGGGGTTTGCGTTTTGGCGCATCCAGCGAGGTAGAAGTTACTTCGGTTGAAGAT
>JBAWYZ010000457.1:0-1642 GCA_037143255.1 Leptolinea sp.
AGTGAATACAAAGCAGCCTGGACTAAATTCATAGAACCGGTTTGTTGCTGCCGCTGCCAAAATTTGCGGGCGGCTTCCAATTGAGAAGTTTCAAGCTGCACCCATTGACCACGAATCTGAACCAGCGGGGAACGTAGAGCTGTCAGCCTTTCAAATTCCTCACGGGTTATCTGTTCACCGCCCAGAGATAATTCCCAGGTGAACCGTACTAATTGATCTAACCCCATCTTAACCGGAGCTAGCCGGGCGGTAATCTTGCTATCTTCCGGTTCCAAACGCAGGCGTACGGCCAGACGAGCGCCTTTCTGATCCCACCAATCCGGCGGAGTAACTGCAAAACCGGCCTCTTCCAATAATGGGGTGTTTTCGCGCAAGAAACGATACGCTTCAGAGGTATCCAAATCCAACCCCACCGGTTTGCTCACTTCTAAACTGGGGAGGATGGGTTGGAATAACCGGGCTGCATAACCAAGCCCCGCCAATAGTTTCTCTTGGGGCTGTTTGAATCGGCTCGAAAGCTCTGGATCGGCAGATATCCCATTTTCCCAAACCTGGGAAGCCGACAGTTTAATGGAATGATCATCTCGCGCTTGTAAACCATACTCCAGCCGCCAGGTTTTATCTTCTTGTGATGCAGGTTCAGTTTGCGGCGAGAACAATTGAAAACCCACCCGACTGGTCGCATCCCCAGCCGCTGAAAGGCTGCGCTTCCAGGCACGCTGGCCGCTTTCCAGGGCTTGAAGTTGAGCGCTGCTGGCCTTAACGCCTGCATCCTCCTGGAATAGCGAGACGATCCAATTCAGCGCGGGGTCATCTTCCCCCGGCATCATTCTCGGGACTTTTGAACGAGTCCAATTGCGCATTAAACCGTCACACATGCAGTCCATAAAGCTATCAACCACCCTACGGGCAGATGGGTAATTATGACTGATTACCGCGTCTGAATCCAAAGGCTCAGCCCGACAAATCGACGGCATGCCTTCAGCCAACAACCGCAGCCGCTGCTCATCTCGTTCACCATCCAGTACCGGACGCCAGCGGGCAATAAAACTCTGGCCTACCATATCAGCCGACTCCAATGACGGCAGCAGCTTCTGTAAAGCCAGAGTCTCCAATACTAAATTTGATACCATACGCCAGTAAAGTAGATCAGACCCCAGCCGAAAGAAGCCGGATGAATTGTCCTCTGGCAAATTGATCAAAACACTAAATGCTTTGGCAGCCGGCAACCATAACCCTGATATTGACCAGTGGTGCAACGCGGATTGCCCAATTCCGGATGAAACATCATCTTCGACCAATAGTTGAGATGATGGTAAGGGTATTGAAGCGCTGGTAGGTAGAGCAATAATGGCAGTCTGGGACTCGGCATCCCACAAAGGTGTTCCGGCGGCAATTTCTTCCCGTAGCCTGCGGGATGGCAATGCGAAGGGGTGGGCAGAAGGAACCCCAGCATGCAATATGGGTGGATGTCCGGCGGTTTCAACCAACAGCCGCGAACTTTCAGCCCAAAAGAGCATACCGCCCGGATCAGTACTCCGGCGGGGCGACTGCCAATGACCGTGCAATATTAGCATGGGCGCTCAGGCATATACAACATGTAATACAGCCAATTATTCAGACCTAAACTCTATTGTAAAAA
>JBAWYZ010000458.1:0-1640 GCA_037143255.1 Leptolinea sp.
ATTGTTTGCAGAACCATGACAGCATCAAATAACCACGTTGTACTGCAAATTCCAGGCCCCACTTCCCCGGAATTGCAGCAGGGTTTGTCCAATACTCCCCGGCAGGAGCAAAAAGCGGGGCAGGGATGTTGACTTCCAGACCAGCCATTGACCCGTAGGTGATGTAACCCTGTTCCGGTTTGATAGCCCCAGACCCAAGCATTTCACACATCTTATCGCCCGAACCAGCTAAGATCGGTAAGCCTGCCGGTAAGCCGGTTTGCTCTGCTGCTTGTAAAGTAACTTTACCCAGGAGTTCTCCGGGTGGAAAAATATCCGGCAGTTTTTCGGGTGCTATTCCATTGGCTTCATACAGTTGACTATTTGTGGACCATGCTAATTTCTCGATATCAAAAGGCCACATACCAGCGACGCTTCCTTCGGAATCATGAAAGGTTCCGCAAAGCTGTTGTGTAAGCCAACCACTGACGGATAGAAACTTGTAAACAACCTGGTAAAGGTGAGGTTCATTCAATTTCATCCAATGGGCTTTTGCACCCTCCTGGATATTTTTCAGGCGGTGCGGAAGGCCGGCAGAGGTCGTCTTGTTCTTGCGCGTGTCCATCCAGCTAAAAGCAGGTCGGAGGGGCTCTCCGGATTCATCCACTGCAATCATTGTTGACCGCTGGGATGTAATGCAACAGGCAGAAATCCGTTCGGGAGAATATGGAAGGATAGTCATGGTTTTTCTACAAGCCTGACAAAAACTACGCCAAATATCCTTTGGGTCCTGTTCAACGCCGCCATTTTGCAGCATAGTACAAGGTGCGTGCTTAGCCGATCCAAATGCCAAAATATGCCCATGAATGTCAAAAACGATCACACGGACACTCTGGGTACCGCTGTCTACCCCGATTAATAAATCTTGCTCCACCCAGACTCTCTTTCTATAGCGCCATAGCAACCAGTTCGATCAAATCCATCGTTTTTATGTTGTCAAGTTTGTAAGTATGACGGTTAAAACTAGTCTTGCATGTGGGGCAGGCCGTAACCAATACTTCTGCATTGACATCTTGCGCTAACTCAACCACGGTTTTACTGGCTTCGATTACCAATTCCAGGTTTGTTGCTGTTAGACCGCCGCCTGCACCACAGCAGCGAGCATCGCGGCGGTTAAAGAACATATCCTTGAATTGGATACCTGGTAATGATTCAATCACCTGGCGGGGTGGTTCGTAAATGCCAAGGCGACGTCCAAGATCACAAGGATCATGGTATGTTACCCGCATTTCTAAAGGGTGAGTGAATTGAAGAAGCCCGGCATTTGCTAGCTGCAACAAATATTCTGACATATGTAGGAATTCCACACCTTCCAGACCTTTAACACCATATGCAGCATAAACTTCTTTCATCATCCGAAGGCAGGAGGGGCAGGTGCATACGACCTTTTTTGCACCGGTTTCTGCTATGCTTTCCACCACTTTTTGGGCAGAAACCTTAAAATCATCGATATAACCCATAAGCCGCAACGGCTCGCCACAGCAGGGTTCCCCCGCCTTGATCATAGTGTGATTTATTCCGGCGGCTTTTAAAACCTTTAGCGCCGCCTTTGCAATTTCGGGTTGGCGGTAGAGCGTGTCGCATCCGGGATAGTAAAGTAC
>JBAWYZ010000459.1:0-1635 GCA_037143255.1 Leptolinea sp.
CAGTAACGCCTTGATTGAAACCAGCCAGGCAAAGAAAACCATCCTCAACCATGCGGAGTTTGTTGCCTTTGCGCAACACACCCTGGCAATTTACCAGGCTTGGCAGGCGGCACACACCGAGCGTCTGAACAATCTCACCAGCGCGGATGATCCCAAACACATCATTGAGGATCTTGCCGAAGATTTGCTGGCACGTTTTACGGAGATTGACCTGATCGATAAATATGCGGTCTATCAACTACTGATGGATTATTGGGCGGAGAGCATGCAGGATGATGTCTATATAATTGTGCAGGACGGTTGGGGGGCTGGCAATTTCCTGCGCGAACTGGTCGCCGAGAATGGGGAGAAGCTCAAGGAAACACCCGACCTGTTGATCGGTAGGAAAAAATATAAGGCAGACCTCATCCCACCCGCCCTGCTGGTGAAACGCTATTTCCTTAAAGAACAGGCGGCGCTTGATCATTTTCAGGCTGAAAAAGAAGCCATTACCCTGGAACTGGAAACCTTCATCGAAGAGCACAGCGGTGAGGAAGGGCTGCTGGAAGAGGCGCTGAACGATAAAGGCAAGCTCACCAAGACGCTTGCCAGCAGTCGTTTGAAAAGCATCAAGAACCAGGTGGATTTTACCGAAGAACAGGCGGCATTGGAAAAATGCCTGGCACTGATCGAGCGCGAAGCGCAAGCCGATTCTCTGGTAAAAACCGCCCAGAAAGCGCTGGATGAGCAGGTCTTTGCCCGATACCCGCAATTGAGCACAAGCGAGATCAAGACCCTGGTGGTAACGGACAAATGGCAGACCACCCTGCAGGCGGTTGTTCAGGCAGAGATTGAACGCGTGACCCAACAACTCGCCAACCGCGTAAAACTGCTGGAGGAACGCTACGCCGAACCTTTGCCTCAGATTGTGGATGAGGTGGCGGAACTATCCTTGCGCGTCGAGGCGCATCTCAAAAGGATGGGCGTAACATGGTAAAGCCGGGTTATAAGCAAACTGAGGTGGGGGTGATACCGGAAGATTGGGATTGTTGCAGGATTTCTGAAACAACTGCACGAAATCCAAACTCAATAAAGATTGGTCCTTTCGGGAGTCAATTACATCGAAAATATTTGACGAAAACCGGTTACAAGGTTTATGGTCAAGCAAATGTTTATGAAAGGGATATGACAATCGGTGAACGTTATATCAGTAAAGATTATTTCGATGAATTAAGATCATGTGAGATAAAATCAGGCGATTTTTTGATCTCGATGATGGGAACGATTGGAAAGTGTATGATAGTTCCAGAATATGTTCCAAATGGAATTATTGATAGCCATTTGATTCGTATAAGGTTTAATCCATCTAAGATATTCCCTGAATTTATCCTCCAATTGTTTGGATCGAGAATAGTAAGCGATCAGGCTCAACTACTTTCAGTTGGGGGGATTATGGATGGGCTTAGTTCAAATATTATCAAGAACATTTTTTTACCCGTACCAAAAGAAATCAACGAACAACGCGCCATTGCCGAAGCCCTGTCCGATGTGGATGCGCTGATCGCGGCGCTGGATAAATTGATTGCCAAGAAACGGGCGGTCAAGACGGCGGCGATGCAGCAGTTGTTGACCGGCAGGATCCGTTTGCCGGGGTTT
>JBAWYZ010000460.1:0-1634 GCA_037143255.1 Leptolinea sp.
GCTGTTACCTATGAATTGTTTTGTTATTCGCCGGCGATCGCAGCCTTCCTGCTTCTTTTTGTGGTTCTATTGCCGACAACCTCTATTTTGCAACGGTTTCTGTCATCCCCTATCCTCGGTTTTACTGGAATCATTTCTTACGAATGGTTTTTGTTCCATTATCCACCGACGGCATTTATTCAGAAGGTGCTTGGGAGTAGCAATGGGAGCATTATGATCTATTTGGCAAAAACCCTGTTTCCCTTTGCTGGCACGCTATTAGTTTCTGCTTTGATTTATTGGTATTACAGCGCCCCGATTTTATCCTGGACTCGGAAAGTGCTGCACAATCGAAAAACGGCAGCCTGAGATTTACTGAGGATTCCGTAGGACAGACTACAAAAGGTTGGACATCCAAATAAGGCCACTGATGCCATCACTGAAGCCCACTGAGGACACTGAGGACACTGATTATATATATATTTCAGTGGATTCAGTGGTTCTCTCTGGCCGCATATGCTAGATTCTTTACGTACCATCTAAACCAAGGACTGGTCAGTAAGGCTTGATTTTCCGGAACTCGAACTTGAAATCGGAAGAGGAGCAGTGATTGGAAGGTGAAATTAGAAACCTAAACGCTGAGGTATATACCATCAAATTTCAGCCATGCATCCAATCGGCTTTGTCCTCTTGATCAATCCGCGCAGCCCGCTGGAGCAAACGGAGCGCCTCATCCAGACGCTCAACCGGATGTTTGATCATCCGCCGATCGCCTGCCACCACGATTTCGGGCAGAATCCCCGATTCATTGAGAATTACCCGGGTAATGTGCGAGTCGTCAGGCCCCATGTGGATACAAAATGGGCGGATTTTAGCTGCATTGATGCTGCGGTGAGGGCATTGCGACTGCTGTATTCTGGAGACAATCCGCCGGAGTGGTTTGTTTATCTCAGCGGAGCAGATTTCCCGATCAAACCGGCACAACAAATCTTGGGTGAATTGCAAACCAATCAATTCGATGCTCATATTGAGCACATTTTGGTTCAACGTAAGGCTCCGCCGCATTCACCGCTCGAATGGCGTTTGGAGGGGCATAAAGGTTCGGCTTGGCCACGTGGGTGCCACGGTCGATATTGCAGCATCCCGGTTATTGTTCCGTGGATTACAAGGCGACTCCAACTTGGAACTCGTATTCTAAAACTGGAACATCCGCTGTTTACCGGCGGTAGGATTCCTTTTTCCCAAACTTTCCATTGTTTCGCGGGCGAAGCGTGGTTTTGCGCTAATGGACGATCCGCCGAGGTGATCCTTGAATCATACTCTCACAACACCAAATTGATTGCCCATTACCGCAAAGTCTTGTGTCCAGAAGAATCGTATTTTCATACGGTGCTGGCCAATGCTTCCGGCTTGCGTTTGAGCCAAGATCCCTTGCGTTACATGGATTGGACTTCGGGTGGCAATCACCCGAAAGTCTTGACCGTGGAAGACCTCCCCCGACTTGCCGCATCAAACGCTCACTTTGCCAGGAAACTTCCCGAAGATATTCCCCCGGAAATGCTCAGGGGGCTGGAATATCTGATCCAATAACGTGTACTAGGTAAAACACACTAAGGCAAAAACTGCCAATCCCCACAAAGTATGAGACCGCTTGC
>JBAWYZ010000461.1:0-1630 GCA_037143255.1 Leptolinea sp.
CCCAGGGTCTGGGCGGCCAAAGGGTCGAAAAAGGTCATGATGGGAAATTATCTTAACACCAGGCGCACAGTGGTTCTGGAGCCTCTGGCGCAGGCGATTCTGACCCCCGCCGTGAGCGCATTGATAAATCACGAGACCTACTTTACCTGGGTGCTGATGCACGAGGTCTGCCATACCCTGGGACCACGCGAAGTCTTGATAAACAGCAAAATTGTGACACCGCGCGAGGCGTTGGGAGAGTATTACTCCCCAATCGAAGAGGGAAAAGCCGATATCGGCGGTCTGTACAACCTTCAGTATCTTATCAGCCACGGGATTATTACCCTTCCGCTGGAACAGCATTACGCCGGATATATGGCTGAATCTCTCCGTTCGATCCGTTTCGGAATGGGTTCCGCATATGGGGTTATCCGTTCTGCTGCCTGGAATGTATTTATCGACGAGGGAGCCCTCGTCTATGATGCCGCCAGCAACCGTTTCACCATGGATGTGCCCAAAATGACTGCTGCTGTCCGCAAGCTGCTGATTACCATCATCACTATTGAAGGTGATGGAGATAAACAGGGGGCTGCCAGCTTCATTGCAAAATACTCCAACATCAGACCGGAACTGCAAAAACTACTTGATACCGCCGAAAATTCGGTACCGTTGGAGTTTGTGCCGGTTTACGCGAAATAAATATATGTGGTAAACATTCGGTCAACCGCGTTATTGAAATTTTTATCGTTCCCACGCAGGAGCGTGGGAACGATAAAAGAAATACAGTTAATGCTACGATCAAGCCATGACAACTATCACCTTTGACACACCTATTTGTGACCCGTCTGAAAAATGCCGGGTTTGTAGATACACAGGCCGAGGCTATATCTGACGCTTTTAAGTTGGCCCAATCCGAGAGCCAGCCCATTACCAAAAACTACTTTGATGCAAAACTGAAAGCAGAGATTGGAGTTGCCAAGTCTGAAGTCGTGAAATGGGTGATCGGTTTGTCCCTGGCACAAATTGGCTTATTGGTAGGTTTGTTGCTCAAATTGGGTTTTTGATTCCATTGTTTTATACGGCATAACTTACTAAAATGATAGCATGCTATGCAGTGTTGACGCGCCTTAGAGCCGAATATGGCAACATCCGTAGCGTATATTATTTGTAGCAACCGCCTATCCAAAAGGGACTCCATCGATAAATCCATTCGAGACCGGTATCCCTCATCCAGGTCGGAGCACGGTTAATACGCCCGGAAACAAAGTCAAATAGCCCGCCCACCCCAATGGCAACCATGACACCCAATTGGGGCAGATGACGATCAATAAATACATCTTGCATGGGAACACCCCTGGCCACCAGCACCATATCCGCTTTGCTGGCACTCACCTCGGCTGCAACCACACCTTCTTGCGAGACTTCAAAGAATCCATCCCGAATCCCGGCGATACGAAGTTGTGGCCACTGTTGACGAATCACATCAGCTACGCTCTCTGCAACACCGGGTTGCCCGCCAAGTAAAAACAGGCTGGCACCGCGTGCCTCAAGCATTTGACACAAGCGTGGGAATAAATCAGTGCCATTCACATTTTGTTTGGCTTCCCACTTAAGGCGGGACAGAGATGGAGTCGCAAGCCGATTCAGATGA
>JBAWYZ010000462.1:0-1617 GCA_037143255.1 Leptolinea sp.
CCTTCCCCATCTTGAAAGTGTTCTGGTCTTTTCAGATCGCTGAAAAAACCGACGTGCCTGTCTTCGTGTGGTGCTGAGCCTGATGGTTCGTTGTGGATATTTGTTTCTCGTTCACCTCCAGGTTTTTTCTGTTTTTTTTCTTACATGACTATATTCGGCAGGTATGAGGGTTTCTTGAGGGGGAATAAGCCATTTGGCGTTAATATCGCGTAAATTGTGTTTGCAGGCTTGCAAGCCTGACCGATGGAAGGCCGGTTTCCTTTTTTTGTTCAGCCCCCATTGTGGATTCTATCTTCGGAAAGGCAGGTAAACCACCTGGGCTTCCCATTCATCGTTCAGACTGCATTCAACCAGTAGTGATAAGTCGTCCAGAACAAGCGCCAATGACGCATCACAATCTACTTCAAAGACACCGGGCATGGGTTGCCCCGCTGCTACACGCTCAAAGGCAAACCCAACCATCGTTTTGATATCATGGGTCAGAATGATCCGGTTTTCCTGTGCAGCCCATGCCAGTAAAGAAATATCGTCTCTACCCGCCAGACCCACATCCTGAATTCGCACAATATCGAATCCAGGCAAACGACGCAGCAGCCCACGTAAAATATTATTATTGAAATTCTCATCCGTGCAAACCCGCAGCATGTTCTTTAGGCCCGGCGCGCCAACAGTCGTTCACGAATGCCATCCGGCGGACAACGTGTTTCGACCAGCTTGCGGAGCGCATGCGCTTCTTTTTGCTGCTCTGCCAAATATTGTTCAACCGGCTCCTGATGCCCCAGGTAATAAGCAATGACGGCATAAATGTCAGTCAGGTTGAGAATGGGATATTTTTGGGCGATTTCTTCTGCGGTATCCCCCTGCTTAAATGCAAAAATCAGTGTCTGCAGCGGAACGCGAGTAGCGCCCACTCGAATTACACCGCGCGCATCCGCTGTAAGAGGAACTTGTAGTGTTTCTGAAATAACCATAAACTCGCCTCAGTCCAAGATATACTTGATTTAATTATAGCATAACAGTCCAGCCTAAGTTCTTTATGTAAGTCTTACACCGAGATGCACGGAGAAGTGCATCTGTCTGAACCATGATTTACCTGATTACAGGATTACCCTGATTTTAAGATCAACCATCCGTCGAACGAGATTTATCTCGTTCCCTGCCGGCGGGCAAATCAAAACCGCGGGATCCCATGAAAGGGCGGTGCAACGTAGGGACGCAGCGCCGCTGCGTCCCTACTAATCATGGCAATCCCATAATGGTACCCGGTTCTGCACGATTTGCGATTTGCTTAGCAAATCGGCAAATCGTATCCTTAAAATCATGGTTCAGACCGGCTCTTTACCAAACCCGCGAGATTTATCTCGCGCGACGGAAGATGCATTGGAAAATGTTATTGCGGTAATACCAGGTGGTATTATAATAATAATGTGAACATATCCGGGCTGCTCACTAACAGTCGGCTGTCTTGCCACCGATCCACGTTTTAGCAGGAAAAAATTCATGAATACACAGGCCATCTCATCCCGTTTTCAAACCGTAATAGAGACTGTTGAAACGCTTCCTCCAGACGAGCAGCTGCTGCTGATCGGGATCATTCGCCAACGCTTGATCCAATTT
>JBAWYZ010000463.1:0-1609 GCA_037143255.1 Leptolinea sp.
TCAATGATGAGCGGTAGCGCATTTGATCCGCAGCAAACAAACCCAACCCTGGAGGCTAATGCATGAAACGGATCACGAAATATATCAGTCAAAATGAGTTGTATCTGCTGGGTATAATTGTGGTTTATTCCGTCGTCGTTAGCTCCCAAAACAGCGGATTTTTTACTTTAGAGAATTTCCTGGATGTGCTTCGTGGAAGCTCTGGTATGATCATCCTGGCAATGGGTATCCTTGTGGTACTCCTTTCTGGAGGAATTGACCTTTCGTTCCCTGCCGTCGCCATTTTTGGCGGATATGCTACTGCGCGTCTGATGATCGCGACAGGGATAGATAACCTGGCATTCGCTTTTATTGTTTCGGCAATTATTGGAATCATGCTCGGCGCCATAAACGCCCTGGTTATTCATTATTTTAATTTGCCAACCATGATCGCCACCCTTGGAACATCCAGTCTCTTCAGCGGAATCATGACAACATTTATTGGCACACAGACGATTACTGTCAGGCAAATGCCGAAATCCTTGACTGCATTTGGCGGTTTCCGTTTGTTCGAGATGGTCGGTATTACCGGTAACACCTATGGTCTTTCCGCCTTTATCATTCCAGTCGTCATCATTGTGATATTGACATGGTTCATTATCTATAAAACCATGTTAGGCCGCGGAGTTGTCGCTCTCGGGAACTCGGCAGAAGCCGCCAAACGATCCGGTTTCAACTTATTCGGCCTCCGAATGTTCGTCTATACTTATGTGGGATTTTTGGCTGGGATAATGGGAATTATATATGTTGCCGAGGTCAATGCGATATACGGAACAGCCCTGTATGGAACCGAGTTGACCTACCTCGCAGCCGTCGTAATTGGTGGCACAAAGTTGACCGGAGGTGAAGGCAAGATTCTCGGAACATTGCTGGGGGTAGTGATTGTCCGATTATTGAACTCAACCCTGGTTTTCCTGGGTCTTACATCATCCTGGAATGGATTTTTTACCGGCGCCGTTTTATTGTGCAGTGTTGGATTGACTTCCCATATATCGCGATTGCGCAGCCGCCGCAATCTCACATTTAATGATTAAGAGGCCAGGATGATAAAGAAACTTATCAAATTCTCACGTCAAGACACCACCCTTTTCGTTTTGCTGGCATTGTTTGCGGTAATGCTGATAGTATTTGGCTCGCTACTCAAGAACAAATTTTTTTCTTTTGATAATTTCCAGTCTATGGGCTACCAGATCCCTGAATTTGCCTTTTTGGCCCTGGCAATGTCAATCACCATGATCACAGGGGGTATTGACCTTTCAGTTGTTGCCAATGCAAATTTAGCCGGGATAATGGCCGGTTATGTATTAACCGGTGGTGTGTTTGGACCAGAAGCAGGATTGAGTGAATTATCACTTGTCACCATCGCCATCATAGTTGCGCTCATTGTCGCGACATTGGGTGGAATTTTCAATGGCATTCTGATTAGCAAACTCTCCATCCCACCTATCCTGGCAACAATGGGGACGATGATTTTCTACAATGGGATCAGCACTGCTATCACCGAAGGAAAAGGCGTTGTTGGCTTTCCAGAGTTGTATTTAACATTGGGTACAGTTGCACCATTGGGCAT
>JBAWYZ010000464.1:0-1600 GCA_037143255.1 Leptolinea sp.
AGAGCCTGGTCGGAAAACCATCCCTCCCGCTTTTTTCTACCCCGTGAGTAGATACTGCTCATTATCATGAATATCGTTCAACGCTTGACCTTGATGTCTGGTGGTTGGGGCAAATTCCATCTGAGGTACGCCAGCAGATCATCGAGGTTTTGAGTTCAGCGCTTGAATCCTTTGGGGATGTTAATGTGCGTGCTTGGGGTGAGGTGGTCAGTATTGATCTATCCGAAAACAGCAGGAAGGTATTTAGCGTTCAAATTGCGGATCGTTCAGTTCAGCTTGGAGAAGCCTGGGTAGGTATTTGGACGGGCAATATTGCTGTTGATGCCTTGAACGATCTCATTGCCAGTAAGATGGTTGCTTTGGTAGAGCGCGGCGCACCACGTGATTTTCGTGATATTTTCACTGTGTGCCAGCAGGGTTTATGTCAGGTCAATGCATGTTGGGCACTTTGGCATCAACGGCAAAAGTTAGCGAAAGAAGATAGCGACCCACAGCGGGCTGTTCTTGCCATCCAAACTCACCTGGCTCGCCTGGAGAAAGCGCGTCCTTTGGAACGAATAGAAGATGAGCAACAACGGCTTGCTGCCCAGCAATTGCGCACCTGGTTTCATGAGGTATTTGTTTATGGCTATCATCATTGACGGATCTTTATATCCCGATGAACCTGCTCCTGAAGAACTTCTTACCGTGGGGGATAAGATTGATTATTTGGCGCGCTTATGTTCCGCCTGGGATTTCGGCATCCTGCCGGAATGGGAGACTGTAGAAGAACTCCGTAAGGATGAATGGAAAGAAGTGATCGAAGTATGTAATTTGCTTACTTCACCAACCTACCATCTATTGCGTGAATGGCAGCACTTACCCAAAAAGCCTTTCCTTGGCAGCATTCCGGCGTATATTCTCGAAGACCCGAATCTGGAATTTGTGTGAGATTTAAATATCTGGATAGAAGGGAAGTTCAGTTGTTTTTCGCATTATCCGTATGCGTCGTGTTATGTCTTTCGTTTGTTCTTTTTTGCCTTCAACATATGGTAGCGGTGTCAGAATGGAAATCCCATGCTCATACTAATTTTATGTTCTCCCATTAAGTTGGTACGGAAACCAAAGGCACGTAATCCATAGTCCTTTTTCAGAGTCCTACGTTCCTCGAGATTTAACTCAATCCCTTTTGGATTTGCAAGACTGAGAATCTGGTATAATTTAATCATGGCACCTATGGATGAAATCAACCAGGCGCATGACGCCTTCTTCAAGGAGATATTCAGCAGGCTTGAACCTACCCGCGATTTCCTGGCAAATTATCTGCCGCCGGATATCACAGGTTTGCTTGATATGGATACCTTGGAGATTTGCAAAGATAACTTCGTGGATGCTGCCCTGCAAGCGCATTACTCCGATCCCCTCTACTTTGTTGTAGAATTGAGTAGACGGAAAATTTTGGATGTTGACGAAAATCAGGCGTCCAATCGGTGATTCTTTTCAACAAAGGAGAGGAACTTCATGGACAAAGCGAAATTTACAGGCAAGATTGGCATTTTGGTGGGCGGAGGTCCGGCACCAGGTATCAATGGTGTGATCCATTCTGTAACCATCGAGGCGG
>JBAWYZ010000465.1:0-1588 GCA_037143255.1 Leptolinea sp.
GCGATACGGTCAAAAACTTGGGCAAACTGTTCGTTGGTCATACTTTGATTATAGCAAGAACCAAAAACATAAAGGGACTCCACTTTATTGTCCACACTTGGGTGGAAATAACCCTTCGGAAACTACCTGTAAAAACATAACTTCGGCTAATCCGTAATCTGCAGAAAGAATACTTATATTTCCAGCTCTGTTTCAAAGAGCGTGAGTTGTGGAGGCCGCGAGTTAATACTTTAATGGAATAATTATGATGGGATTAAGCCCTTCAAGTAATTTAATACCTCGGTAGAACCAGGCATGGCCAGAGCTGTCTCAGCAATTGTTTTGCACTGATCCATTGACCACAAGCGAATTGATTGCTTTACGACCGGAATACTGGATGGCGCCATACTGAATTCATCTAAACCCATTCCCAATAATAACGGAACGGCTGCGGCATCACCGCCCAATTCGCCACACAACCCAACCCATTTCCCATATCGATGAGCAGCATCAATATTACCGGGCTTCTCAAACTCCGGGTTTTTGGTTACGATCTCCACATCCCCACCAGCACACATCACCGCGCTGACAGCCAATTCCACCCCATCTTCCACAGGGACGATCTTTCCGCCTCATTCATCGCACAGCGGATTGGTATGCAAGGTCAACCATCCGCAACCGGTACAGCGATGGGCTGGCTGATGGGAACCTTCCGTCACCACCAGGGTTTGCACCCGGCTACGCGAAATTTCTTGCATTCCAGACAAGCATCCCGAATGGGGCGGGAGAGAACACGGTCTGTGGCAAATGGTCTGGTTAATAACTTCTTTTCAATCTGCCTTTACTATTGCAGCCGCACCATAGCCCACCACTGACCGATGATCGCCGGTTTCTTCTGCTGAATTGCTATGATGCAGCAAAATCCCCTTATTGGCGCCCAGGGCTTTCGCAGCCCACAACATGGCGCTGATTGCCCCAGCGCCACACGCATACCCTTTGCCGGTCAGATCGGCCTCCAAAACCCCTTCCGGAGAAAGCTGCTCAATCTGACTTTCCAGGGTTGCATCCAGAATATTGGCTTCCGATTCAGGATAAAAATGCGAAAGATCGCTGCTGGCTACCAACAATGTCTTTTGTTTCAATGCAATTGCTGCCAGCGCTTTGCCCAATCCTTTCATCTCGCGGGGATCACGGGAACGCACCATTACCGGCAGGAGTTGAAATTTCCCCACGACTGCCCGCTGTAGAAATGGAAGTTCAATCTCCAGGGAATGTTCCATATCATGACTTACAAGTTTCAAGCTGGTGCCTATCGTGGCACGAATTTCAGAATCCAGAAAAGCAACAGTCCGGGTATCAACAGGGATTTCCCCCAGTGGGGTGCTATATGCTTGATGGGATGTGGTGATCAGCGTTCCGGGAAACATGTCATGATATGGTGAAATCACAACCACCAGATCATAGGAGTTGCCTTGAATGGTCTTAAAGGCATAGCCAGCCGTGCGGCCGGAATAACGGTGTCCGGCATGCGGGGCTACCAGCCCGATGACTTCACCGAAGATTTGTGGAATTTCGGCTTTTTTCAGGTAATCATCAATTTGTCGGGATA
>JBAWYZ010000466.1:0-1584 GCA_037143255.1 Leptolinea sp.
AAGATCGAGAAGGCTACGGTGTGGAATGCCGGTATCAATAACATCTGCACCTTTTAAGGCATACTCATATTGACGTTCAGGCCCTAAGGTCGCCAAAGCAAGCACATGGATACGACCTTTAAACCGCTCCTCCAGATCCATCTTGATTGGTGATTCATGTCCGACATGATAGCTCCATTGACTAAACCGGGTACCCCAGGTTCTCAGGTTAGCTTCGATTTCTTTGGCCGTCAGTCCTAAAGCCAGCAGTTCCTTTCGAGTTTCATCGGCAATGATCTCAAGCTGGGTATCACTGGTATAACTCAACAAATCCTGAGTGGATAATCCAGTCGGAGATACCATGCGAATTTCTGCAGGTGGCTGGGTGGCGGGGAACAAGTTGTATAGTTGCCCCTCTACGAGATTGTCTTCTGTATCAATTGCCAACATTTCACACATTCGACCTGCCCAACCCTGCCTTTGTAATACCTGATACCCTTCATGCATCAACACGGCAATAATCCGGCCATCCCTATCAAGCGCATTGAGTAAATGGCCCGCTGTGCCTGCAAGAATCTCGAACTTACGAAGCCCCGTAGCAAATCGGGCATCTTGAGTATCCGGTTTATATTCGGCAGTCAGCACGACGACCGAGTTTTCAACGGTAATAGGTAGTTGTGGGTGTCGCTTTGCTGCTTCCGCGATCGACTGACGAATGAGCCAAGCCTTAAAAAAGGGCATAAAGCGATTAACCTGCTCGCCGCCCGTCACCATCTTATGCAATCCCCAACCAGCTGCCAGAGAAGACGCAACCTTATACGAGCTGCGCAATTCCGGTTTACCCAGATTGTCCAGCACATGCGCGATACGGGTGATCTGAAACACCTGCACACCACAGTTCATTGAAAAATAGGGTTTAAGACAATCCTGCTGTTGCAATTGGTCGGCTGCCCATGCTTCCCATTCTAATTGACTGACAAACTCCGACTTATGATCGAGTAAATGATTAGCCAGTAAGATGACATTTTGATGATAGGCTTCAGGCAAGCCAATCTGGCGTAATTTTTCTGCTCTATTCAAAGTAAGCACAAACTCTAAGAAGAGGCCGTCCTTGGGAACACAATAGCCACCATAACCTTCACCGGCTGGATGTATGTGTCGATCAAAACGTCGATTCATGAGATCGGCCATCACCTCAAAATCACCGTGTGCAGACGCAGTAATCATCATGCTAAGCGCGTTAGAAAAAGCGTAATGGGATGCCATTGAGGCATTTTCACCTGTCTTTAAAATCTCGGGTTCGGTGAGACTTTCAAAAATACGAACATCTTTATTTATCAGACTGTATATTTGTCGCCCCGCCTGAATGGCTGCTCGGTCAGCGCCACCGACCCATTGTGACCAGGTTTCTACTGACTCACGCTCACGTTTGCCCAAGTCTACCCGGCTGGGTGTATAAATAAGATGGTATCGCTTAGCACCACCGGTTGCCTTAAAATAATAGAGTGGATTGAGGGTCAGGTGATTTAAACCTTTTTCTGCAATGACCTCTTTGCGTGCCGTCGTCTTACGCAGTTGTTGAAATCGTCGCAAATAGGTTTCACA
>JBAWYZ010000467.1:0-1578 GCA_037143255.1 Leptolinea sp.
GTACCACTGGCTGTCCTTTCCGGATTTTTACTATTACGACGCAGTGCCTGGGGATATCTGCTAAGTTCGGTTTTCATCCTGAAAACCATCACCTTGGGGTTGGGAGTCTGTGCTATGGGCATCAATATGGCTTTGCAGGGAGTACCGGACAGTTTGACAATGCTTGTCCCCTTCGTGATGATCACATTTATTAACCTGGTGTTAGCGGTTATTTTATTGAAAAATATTGATTCTCGAGCAATTTTTCCCCGCAAATAGGATTTAGGTTTACAGAAAGTCAAGTTCAAAGAATACAAATTTAGGCTGATTATGTTATTTGTTTTGCCTCAACGGCAAAACTTTGCGGATTATGGCATTCATATCATCCGCGTTCCAGGCCACCCGGACGATAAATGAGTCGGTTTCATTTCAGACCGAGTGTCTTTTCGATCCCCTTGATGGTGTCCACTTTGGATTGGGATGACCCGCCCTGGAATTCCAGGCTCAACCATTCTTTCATAACCTTCTTGGCCAGTTCTGGTCCAATGATGCGCGCACCCATGCAGATTACGTTGGCATTGTTGCTCAGGCGTGACCGCTCGGCGGAGTAATTGTCATGGCACACAGCGGCGTAAATACCGGGAAATTTATTGGCGGTAATGGCCATACCAATGCCGGTTCCACATATAAGGATGCCTTCTTTCTGGTAATCACTGGCAATGATTTTTTCGGAGACCATTTTTGCCACATTGGGGTAATAGGTCTGGTCTTCCTCTCCGGTAACGCCAATATCCTCATATTTGCAACCCAATTCGTCCAGCAACTTCATGATGATTTTTTTCAATCCAACAGCAGCATTGTCACAGCCAATTACGATTTCCTTTTTCATTTTGCATTCCTCTTTATTGAAGTGGTTTTCATGAGATATTCATGATATGAATAATAGATAAAATTATTTTTACCTTCATAGATAATACAATTACTTTAGGAATGATAATGCATACTATCAAATCTGGCTATAAACTTGAAAGCCCAATTGGGGCCCGTGTCATCATCAATGGACGGGAGGTGGATTACTTCTCCGGCACTGGCTATCTTGGACTACAAAACCATCCGACGGTATTGCAGGCTGCTGTTGATTGCATCCGCCAATATGGACTCTCAACCGCCTCCTCGCGAGGTGGTTATGGTGAACATCCAGTGTATTCTATGCTGGAGAAAGAAATCTGCAAAACTTTTGACACGGAAAAAGCGCTGCTGCTTCCGTCAGGCTACATGGGGATGGCCGTCTTGATTCAGGTAGATGGAACGGACAGTGACCATCTTTTTATCGACTCGGATGCCCATTTCAGCGTTTGGGATGCAGCCACTGCTGCCATCAAACCCA
Organism: Leptolinea sp.; assembly: GCA_037143255.1. Classification (GTDB taxonomy): domain Bacteria; phylum Chloroflexota; class Anaerolineae; order Anaerolineales; family Anaerolineaceae; genus Leptolinea. The sequence goes on from JBAWYZ010000467.1 coordinate 1,367, forward strand.
TAACGCCATTCCGCCATCTCAATCCTGACAGTCTGCTTAAAAAAATCCAGATAGAATTGCTTCACGGCGAAATCCCGGTAGTTATCAGTGATGGTGTATTTCCAATTTCAGGGGAAATCGCCCCGCTACCGGAATATTTGGAAATCCTCAAAGCCTACAATGGAAGGATATATCTGGATGATGCACACGGCATGGGTGTTCTAGGCGATCAC
>JBAWYZ010000468.1:0-1569 GCA_037143255.1 Leptolinea sp.
GTTTATCTGCACGCCCTTGTGGGCCGAAGGCACTCGCAGCGGCTCTGTTTTGGGAGGGGGAAGCGGTGGCACATCTTCGGGCGGCAGCGAAGCCAGAAACTCCCCGAAGTCCATCTGCTCCTGCTTGTCGGGGATTTCGTTATTTTCTATCGGCGGTTTCGGTTGCGTCATGCTCAAATAACGCAGCAGACCGGGTCCAGTTGACTGCCGAAGAAATCCTTTTTACCGATAATCGCCGCTAAGCCTGTAATAGCAAGGCATACAGACTTCGACATGGTTAATTTCAACAGGCTAGGTAAACGGCTCGGGCTGAGGGGTGGATTAGAAAAGTCGGCGCTGGCGGGACGGCGGGGTATTCGTGGTCTGACCCTGAATACCCTGTGAATACCCTGAGGGATCTGAAAATCTAATGTTATGGTTTTATGCGTTTGGTTAAAAAATCTTTAATGATTGCTGTGTCGGAGAGTTCGGGATATTCTTTGTTAATAGATTCTGCGGCTTTAAACACTTCCTCTTCCGCCAAAGGATCTTTCTCTGAAGCTGAAAACCCCAATCTTTTTTTCCTAGCCAGTGAAATGCTTAAAGTGATTTTTTGTGTTGCCATCCATTCTTTTACTTCTCTTCTTAGCCCATCCATTAGCAAGTTTTGTCTTTCAACTTCCGCTGCATGATTTTTTTTAAGTTGTTCATTTTCAAATCGTAAATCCAATACCTCTTCATGAATTCTTTGAACCCCATTGTGATTGCGTATCATTTCCAACTCGGTTCGAAGTTCCAGTATTACTTTTTCATATGCGGTGTTTAATATTTTGTGAACGTTAATTGAGTCGGTTTGTTCAATCCTTTTTGTTAGATCATCTATGTCGTCCTGCATTTGCGCAATCTGCCGCTCAGCCATCGCCAGCTTGCTTTGCGCATCTGAGGTTTCCAACCGTGCCGCCTGGGCATTGCGTCTTTCCTGACTGGCCCTCTCAATCTGGCTAACAGCAATATTTGTTGCCGTTTGGATCGTGCCGATGCTACCGACCAGCGCCGCCGTGACCATGCCGTCGATGATGGGACTGTCAGACATTTGATGTCTCCTCTAGAGTAAATTTTCGTTATGCGTTTTGATTCTATACGGAGTCTGGCTAAACTCCTGCGCTGCGATACAGGGCGCACTGGAATCCGTAGTTACTGATAAGTCGCATAGCCGTCATGAATGGTTCACCGCCGTGCCTTGTCGAATTGCAAGCCGTGCGTCACTTCCTTGACCACATCCACCATGGTGGCTTCACCGGAACCGCTTTCCAGCTTCACCTGCATCAGGTCCAGCTTCGCCCGCGTGTAATCGACCCGGGCCGCCTTTTCCAGCCAGCGGCGCGACTCGGCCAGATCGCGTTCCACGCCCTGGGCCTGGTAATACATCTCGCCGAGGACGACCTGCGCCACCGGAAAGCCGTCTTCCGCCGCCTGGCGCAGCCACTTGATCGCCTTGACGTTGCTGGCGTTGTAGCGCGTGACCTTGCCTGATTGGTCGACCGCCTTGTCGACGCCTTCGAGATAGACGATCCCCAGCGTGGTCTGGGC
>JBAWYZ010000469.1:0-1563 GCA_037143255.1 Leptolinea sp.
CCTCTAGATCAACATCCGCCAGAATTTTAACCAAACCACTTAGAATTTTTGCCCAATTGTCTCTAGCATAACTAGAAAGTATTGTTATATCAACCTTGGGGGCCACAAAAAAGTATGCTGATAACTCCGTAAAAATCTTTGCGGCGAGTTCAGCACCAGTTTTGCCATCGACAACTGGATCCATACTTTATCGTAATACGAATACCTTGACCATCGGCACGGTTTCCGGTGGCACCTGCGTCACAGCTTCCCAAACGGGCGTGACCGCTGCGGGAGCGAATTCGAACATCGAGTTGACGGCTGACGAGTTGCTTCAAGATGCTGGAACAATCAAGGCTTCTCAGGCGGTTAGCACCGGAGTTATTCAACCAAATAAGTCACCTAATTTGGCAGTGATCGATAAAATTCAATTGAATGCTCCTGCCTCCTCTCAGGCTGAAGACAGGAGCCTGGCAGATATGGGATACACATCCGCGCTAATTCAAAGAAGAGGCGTAAATTATTCGACCTACACATTCAACATTCCCTCCGGGTTTTCATTGGCAACAGGTGCATACTTTGATCTGGTCTATGGAAATTCAGCTTTGCTCGATTTTAACCGCTCAGGGATTGTAATCCAATTGAATAATCGGCCTATCGGAAGTGTTAAGTTTAGCGATGCCACCTCCGGCACGCCAACTAATAAGTCGCATATTCTAATTCCATCTGCTGCGATTCTCCCTGGTAAAAATGTCCTACAAATAATTACCAACTTAGTGCCAACAGATGATTGCACCCCACCTGGGCTAAATCAAGGAATGTGGGTAAATATCTGGGCAGAATCGTTTTTACACTTACCGCTCGCGACAACATCTGTAAATAGCCCAGTTTCCGCTCAGATAAATCTTTCGACTTTTTTGCCAACATTCATAAATGACCCGATGTTGAATGACACTGCATTCGTTCTGCCTGTAAAGAATCCAGAAGCCTGGCGCTCGGCTTTTCAATTAGCGGCCTACCTGGGGAGTGCAGCTAATGGTCCTATCACAACTCTAACCGCATTTTATGGTGATGCTGTCCCTGAGGCAGATCGACAAAAGTACAACTTTTTGGTGATTGGGCGCCCCAGCGAGATGCAATTCTTAAAGGATTTGAAAAAAGAACTACCGGTTCCATTTTTAGAAAACAGTGATACTCCATCAACTAATAATTCCAGAGTTATTTATCGAATTCCCCCAGAAGTACCATTAGGGTATGTCGAGATTATGCAATCTTCATGGAACCCAAATAATGTGGTATTGTCTGTACTAGGGAATTCAACTCAAGGTGTCGGTTGGGCTGCTTCTTCTTTGATTGATGCAAATTTGAGTTGGCGTTTGGCAGGTAATTTCGCGGTTGTCAATGATCTCCAGGTTCTCACTACTGATACGAGCATGTTGGCCGTTGGCTCGACTTCCATCGCCACACCGCCTCCTGGTGAAAGTATCGTGATACCAAACATCAGCACTGAAATCCCCAAGCAGGCTATTTCACCACAACCGGATTGGATCATTCCAACCTTAATAGTTTCGGTTTCATTAATAC
>JBAWYZ010000470.1:0-1545 GCA_037143255.1 Leptolinea sp.
GAGTAGTTGGGTTGTGAGAGACACAACTTTACTCGATAAGCCCTATTTCATTCAACTAATTTTGGCGAAGGTATTGTCAGAATTGGAATTAAAAGAAGCCCAGTCAACTGCTCACATTGGAAATTGGAAATGGGATGTTAAGAATGGTGAGATTACCTGGTCAGATGAAATGTATCGCATATTTGGTATTGAAAAGGATTCATATTCTGGTCGGCTTGGAGACGTAATCAAAAGGGTAATTCATCCTGATGATTTGCATTTGGTTCTGCCATCCAACGCTGCCGCTATCACAAATGAACCGATCGAATACCGAATTATCATGCCAGATTCATCCATCCGCCATGTTTGGGCGAAGAGTGGCACAACGATTTCCGACCAGGACGGCAAGCCTGCCTTACTAACGGGCATCGCTCAAGACATTACCGAACGCAAGAAAGCGGAAGTGGCCTTGCTTGAGAGTGAAGAACGCTTCCGCCGTCTGGCTGAGAACGCTCAGGACTTGATCTTTCGCTACGATCTCAGCCCCCAGCGTGGATTCTCTTACGTCAGCCGGGCCGCAACAGTCATGACCGGGTATACCCCTGAAGAGCATTTCGCCGATCCCGATCTGGGTTTCAAATTGGTACACCCGGACGACCGGCATCTGCTGGAGTCCACTACTCAGGCGGGGCGCGACATCCGTTCCCCGCTGATCCTGCGTTGGATTCGAAAAGACGGCACGTTGCTCTGGACGGAACAGCGCAACGTCCCGATCTACGATGAAAGCGGAAATCTCATTGCGCTGGAAGGCATTGCTATCGACATCACCGAGCGCATACGGGTTGAAACGGCCCTGCGCGAGAGCGAGAAAAAGTATCGCCTGATTGCTGAAAATACATCTGACGGAATTATCATTTTTGGAGCGGATAGCCGAATTCAATATGCTTCACCGGGTTATCTTAAACAACTTGGCTATAGCGAAATTGAGGAACTTGCGCGAACTCCCGATGTTATTTATTCAAGCATTCACCCGGATGACCGTGAAGTTGCGTTCGCAAAAATATATGCAGCGATTGAATTGAAACAGGCTGGAGCAATTTATTCTTACAGAGTTAAGCATGCAGCCGGGCATTATATCTGGCGGGAAGATAACGCGAAATTTCAATATGATAGTTCCGGCAAGTATGCTGGATCCTATGTCATTTGTCGCGACATCAGTGAGCGCAAATGGGCGGAAGAGCAGCTAAATGAACAACTTGAAGAACTTCGTCGCTGGCAAAATATAATCCAGGGCCGCGAGGATCGGATTTTGCAGTTAAAAAGCGAGATCAACCGACTGCTGATTGAGGCTGGAAAACCGCCGCGTTTTGCCAGCCTCAATGGTGTGAATCTCAAGCCACCAGGAGGCCTCGAATGACAAAAGAGAACGAAGCACACCATGGTCCCGCTGAAAGTCATCCAGGCTCGGCGCAAACGCGAAATCCTGAAGCCCAACAAGCTGATTTTTTGGAACTTTTTCCACCCCCGCTCAGGGAGCCTGGGCATCCATGATCTCAACCGCATCTG
>JBAWYZ010000471.1:0-1544 GCA_037143255.1 Leptolinea sp.
AGTTTTAGATAGCTAAATGTCCCATCGATGCGGAAAGCATACGGCTTATTGAGAACGGGTAGCTGCTGATCGAGCATCTGCTTGAGATCATCAATCTTCTCAACGGGTTTATCCAGGCTGACCAGTTTATCCTGCTGAAAGAAGATAACATCCGCATAAGGGGCTTTGACAGAACCATCCATCACGTTGACGCTGCCATTCACATGTGCCTGGTAATATTTTCCATCCAGCAATATCATTTCTCCATCCAGCCCATCAAATGTACCAATGCCAAAATTTCCATATTGGCTCAAGGTTGCAAGAGGCATCTCGCCCGTATAGATGCCTTTGTTAAGAGCGGAATAGGTTGAAAGCTGGGTGAGGACTGTCGATTCTGCATTTGGATTGATCGTGATCTCGTTCGCAGGTGCGCAGCCTGCAAAAAGCAGCAGCGCCATGATAAATAAGAACGTGGTAAAGATATAATTTGGTTTCATAAAAGCGATTATACCTCAGTTATTTTGGATTATAATTGCCCAATTCTTGAAGACTATTTGTTAATTGAGCACTTAACAATATATGATAGAATCTGCGTTGTGCTAAAATCCTGTCTTACCAGAATTATCTTATTCATCATTGGGCTATTTATTCTTGCCTTGCTATTCCTATTAATCTACCAATTGCCGCCGGTGTATGACCGCTTAAGCTGGCGTTTGGATATTGGCGAAACATATGCGCGCAACCTATTCATTCCGGCGGGGGAAATGCCTTCTCCTGTGGCTAATAGCATCCCGATGCCTACCAACTCTCCTTCGCCATTCCCTTCCTCAACCCCCACTACAGTGGAAAATATCTCCAATGCTACGATTCAACCATCTTCAACCCCTTTACCGAGTCCTTCGCCGACGGCGCTGCCTACTGCGGTGGCATTACCTGCCCCAAAATGGGAAAAACAGGACTGGAACGGTTGCGGTCCGGCTGCACTGACGATGTATCTGCGTTTTTATGGCTGGGAAGGCACCCAGTATGATATCTCACAGGAAATCAAACCTGCCCGCGAAGACCGGAATGTTAACGTCGAGGAATTAGCCTATTATGCTCGTAATCATGCCGGATGGTTGGGTGTGGAATATCGGGTTGGTGGAACACTCGACCTGCTCAAAAAATTATTAGCAGCCGGTTATCCTGTTATGCTCGAAGAGACTTTTATCTTTGAGAGTGGGTATTGGCCCAAAGACGATTTATGGGGTGCTCATTACCAATTGATCACCGGTTATGATGATGCCCAGAAAGTGTTTATCGGGCAGGATTCCTTCCATGGTCCCAATACACAGGTTCCTTATGATACGTTGGCGAAGAACTGGCTTGCTTTCAATCGGGTCTATATTCTTCTTTATCCACGCGCTCAGGAGGAAGTCGTCAAATCCATCCTTGGCTCGGATTGGGATGCGGATGCAAACCGGCAGCATGCTCTGGATGCTTCATTGATAGAATCGCAACAAAACCCAAAAGAACCTTTCGTATGGTTCAATGTCGGTACGAATCTGGTTTATTTTGAACGGTAT
>JBAWYZ010000472.1:0-1544 GCA_037143255.1 Leptolinea sp.
ATTCCACCCGCCAAAGAAATCTACGGGGATGATTGGCCTGAATTGCTAAAACAGGAGGGCGCCCGCGTAGAAATCAGCGATGCCAGCCGAGTGGACGGGCTGGGAGAGCGCACAGCAGCTTATTTGCGCGAAAAGGGCGTCAATATCACCGGGGTTTCCCTCTCGCCCGGATCATCCACGGTCAGCTCAATCAGAAGCTATACCGGAATGGTGTACACCACCCGGTTTCTTGCAGATTTGTTTAATATCGATAGCTTCCGAGTTGAAAACAAATATCTACAGGATTCCCCAATGGACATTGTGTTGATGATTGGCAAAGATAGGGCTAAAACAGGGCTGGTTCCGTAATCTTTTTTGCCCTTTCAAAAAGGTTCAATTGCAGGTTTGCCAGCGGATGGCAGTTAATCGAATTTCTTCTTTCACACCACCAGCAAGGCGCGCAAAGTAACATTTTTTATAAGGAAAACACCGTATCAGGCTGTTCACCAATTTATGCATGGGATATATTCCTAAAATATTTATATAATTTGTAAACCTAGCGGTAGGTAATTAATAAAGGAAAACTTATGAACACCTGGATTGATAAAGCAGTTTTTTACCACATTTACCCATTGGGATTCTGCGGTGCACCTGAACACAACAATGTTAGATCGCAACTAGTCCCCCGACTGGAAAAGATCAAAACCTGGTTGGACCACCTGCAATGGCTCGGCGTTAACTGCCTGTACCTGGGACCGATATTTGAATCAACAACACATGGATATGACACCGCCGATTATTTCCACATCGACCGCCGGCTTGGAACCGATGGCAATATGGTTGCGCTCAGCCAGGAAATTCACCGCCGTGGCATGCACCTGGTTTTGGATAGTGTCTTTAATCATGTGGGACGTAATTTCTGGGCGTTTAAAGATGTATTGGCAAATGGCATTGAATCGCCTTTTTGCGACTGGTTTGTCAACTTGCGCTTCTCCGGTCGCAGCCCATTTGGCGATTCGTTCACTTATGAAGGATGGAATGGCAACTATGACTTGGTCAAATTAAATCTGCACAATCCCCAGGTAATTGATCATCTTTTATTTGCAGTAGAGAGTTGGGTGAAGGATTATCAAATCGATGGTCTCCGCCTGGACGCGGCCGACCAACTGGACATGGATTTCATCGAAACGCTGTCAGCATACTGTCAGGGCATCCGTCCGGGGTTCTGGCTGATGGGCGAGTTAATCCACGGGGATTATGCCCAGTGGGTTAGGCCAGGTCGATTGGATTCAGCCACGAACTATGAATGTTATAAAGGTCTCTTTTCCAGCCTAAATGACCAAAATTTCTTTGAAATCGCGCATTCCCTCAAACGCCAGTTTGCCGATTTCGGTATCTATGAATACCTGTTATTGTATTCCTTTACCGACAACCATGATGTTGACCGGGTGGCCAGTCAACTTAATAACCCGGCTGATTTGTTCAATCTATACACCATTCTGTATACCATGCCCGGTATCCCCTCCATTTATTATGGATCTGAATGGGGAATTCAGGGTAAGAAA
>JBAWYZ010000473.1:0-1541 GCA_037143255.1 Leptolinea sp.
GTTCAATCAAGTCAACATCCAAAAGCCAATTCATCACCTTGTGGATCGGCCCGCTGGGGCGTTTGAGCCGGGTGGAAATTTCAGATAATGCCATTCCTCCTGGTTCTTTCCCCATTACTTGCAAAATTGCCTGGGGCATGGTGTCACCGCGTACATCCTTAAGCGATTGCTCCAGAAAATAGCGACACAGGTTATAGATCCGCCCATTGGTGCCCAGGGTTTCTAAGGTGAAAGCCTCCTGAACCGTGGCTGCATTGAGCGGTTTTTGCAGCAAGGAGACCGACTCGATCACATGCATGCACACGGCATAAGTGTAAAAGGGATGGCCACGCGCCACCTGGTAAACGGCGGCCAATACCTCACCAGTAATAGGCCGAGATAACAATTCCAGTCGCTTTTCTACCAGTATGTCACTGTCGGAGCGTCCGAAGGGCGGTACAGTTTCCATCTGAAAATGGACAAATAACGGAGAATCAGCTTGTAAGAATATCCGCTCCATCAGGCTGATCATCGAACCCGCTACCACATAACTAACATGCGACTGGCTCTGTATAACAGAGCGAAAGAGGCCAAGGCTGTCGCGGATCTGAGGGTAATTACTCAACGACAAAATTTCGGGGAATTCATCCAATAACAGCATGACCTTGCAGTTCATCGCCCGGGCGTAAACTTCCGGGGCATTAAAAGCCATTTCCAACAACAAATGCTGGTCAGGTTTTTCTTTATCCAACTCATGGTGAAAATGGGTAAAGTAAGTGATCAACTCCTGGTTTCCTAATTGACCGACCGTAATTAATTGAAGCGATGGTTCAAAAAAAGCTTCCGGGCGCTGTTCGGAGTTGGGGTTACAAAACCAGTAAAGTTGGTAACCCAGAAATTGAATGGCAAAGGTTTCAGGGGTGAAGGAGAGGCGGGGAAGGTCAATGTAAGCCACCTGGACCGACTTATCTTTATTCAGTTGACAGCGTCGCAAAAATTCTTTTAATGCCAGTGTTTTACCGATGCGGCGGAATCCACTCAGCGCCAGATTTTTACGGACACCCTGGAGTAATAAATCGCGGCTCAAACTCAATAGTGATAATAAATGCTCCCGGTCAGTAAAAAACCGCTGTTCTTCTTCTGGGTAAATTGTTTCAAACATGTGCACTCCTTGCCAAATAACATACTAGCTATATGGCTAGTATACTATCAATTTCTTAGGCTTGCATGATTTAGTTTTGGATTTTGTCATCCGGAATGTACGGAACAGGCCTTTTCGGAAAGCCATTCCAAGGTGCTGGATTCTGACCACCCATTCTGGACAACAACCGGATTGGGGCATTGGGTAAAGTTGAAGACATCAGTGTTACTGATTCTGGAATCAACACAAGCAATCCAATATCTTCCGAATAATTCCCAGTAACTTTTTCAAAAACAGGATGTATGGTTTTGATGTTGATTTTGGAATGAGTTTATAAGTCTATCTGTCGGAGTAACTCTTCAATTGAAATGTGATGATGTCGTGCAATTTTTATTGGGTTATGATTGGGTATGACTTCATA
>JBAWYZ010000474.1:0-1533 GCA_037143255.1 Leptolinea sp.
GTTTTGAGTGCCGGGATATATTTGCTGTCCACGATCTGAATGAACCCGGTGCGGGTAAATCCACAGCTGCCCCCGACAATTTCCTTCCAGTTGCGAAAGCATCGGAAGGACGCCCAGGCCAGGTTTGAATCTACTTCTGTGGCGTAATGCATACGCACCAATCCGCTGGAACGTCCGGTAGCTCCAGATGCAATGAATTTCTTATCGAGCACGATGACCTGAGTACCACGCTTCGCAAGTTGAAAAGCCAGACTTGCGCCGTGGACACCGCCGCCTATTATGATTACATCTGCAGTGTTGAACATTTCAAGCTCTCCATATGGAAAATTAACCGATATTTCGGACAATTCTGTTGTGCAGTGTTCTTAGTCGCAATTATTAGTGAGGAATACAGAGCAAATGCAGTCGCCCGTAATACGCATCGTGTTACTTTGTAGTCGATTTCTTACCAAATTTCATCACCAGGTATATGCCTGTCCCAAATACAACTGCTCCAAGGGCAAACCCGCTAAAATTCGAGATAAAATCGCTGATCAATTCCCATTGGCTGCCAAAGGCGTACCCCAAACCACCATATACTGCAAACCAGGTTAATTCACCCAGCACTGCGTAAAGGAAAAATTTCTTAAAATGATAACCACTGCTGCCAGCAGCTCCCGATGCGATGACCAGCATCTAACAGGGCAGTGGCAGTCCAATCCCGGCAAGGAAAAACCGCCCGGCTACCATCGGCGCACCATAGGCTGCCATCCAGCCCAGTGCCAGCGAAGTAATATCAATGCTCATGGCTGTACCGGTTTAGAACCTTGGGTATCGACCACTCTCTTTATGGCTGCGACAAGCACTCTCTGCCAGCCTGGACACTTCATTTCCGAATTTAAAAAGCCGATGGTTTGTTGGTATTCCCATCCGCTGGGATATTGTGAGCATTGAATATCGTTTCAACGGGAATACATGTACTGTTGGAAATGTATAAAATAGTCATCCAATCTTCGACTTGTTTCTCGAGCAACCCGGTCACAACCGGATTCAAACGGTAAGCCATGATCGTTTCTCGGACTGTATTCAATAATGCCGGTTGCCCATTAATTTGACCAAGTCTACTTTGTTGGTTGAGACGGTCGAGTGCCAACATGCTGGTTTCTTTACGCGGAGTGATGCCCGCAGCAATTATAAATGTACTGCTGAGGCACAGCGCAGGCTCCTACGATGTAGCGGAGGCTCATTCAGGGACGGATCAGGTCACTAATAAATCCTATTTTCCTTATTTTACCGCCGAAAGAAATATGCTGCATTAAACACGAAAACCCGCGTCTGCCATTGTCGATCGACCAGGCGGTCAGCATCATATCATGTAAAACCAGACACGACGGCAAGCCTTTTTCCGACTAATAATCTGAGAATGTATATCCGGAAGAAGCTAAGGGAGCTTTAAAGAGTTACTTGTGAAATCAATCACAATTAATGACAAAAGACAAGCTCAAATATGACAAATGTCATGTGACGATTTTGATAAAGTGGATTAACCTGTAT
>JBAWYZ010000475.1:0-1516 GCA_037143255.1 Leptolinea sp.
GTTTCAATTTCAATACCGGTATGGCTGCCTTGATGGAACAAAAGAACTTAATGCAGAAGTACCGTGGTATCATTGGCGCAAATACGCAAGCATGGAAAGAAGCAGTGCGCACATTGCTGCTGTTGATGGCGCCTTATACGCCCCACGTCGCAGAAGAACTTTGGGCGCATATCGGCGGTGCTTATAGTGTCCACCAACAATCCTGGCCTATAGCAGATCCTGAGATTGCTGCCGATGAGGAGATTACACTGGTTGTCCAGGTCAATGGCAAAGTGCGCGACCGTATCTCTCTTCCGGCAGACATCACTGAAGAAGATGCTAAGCAAGCCGCACTCGCCAGCATGACGGTGCAACAGTTTACTGAGGGCAAGCCGCCCAAGAAAATCGTTGTCATTCCAGGTAAACTGGTGAATATTGTTGTGTAAAGAGACGGGGTCTTTGAAAGCCAATCAAAGACCCCGTTTTGTTATAATTCAAAGAAGATAATGCTCGACCGTCTGCGCCGGTCCAGAAAATGGTTGTTATAGATTTGCGATGCGCTTGGCTTCACGGGTGCCTGAAAGATAAGCACCATGCACTGTGGCAGGGTGGTCTCTGTGAGTCGCTTCACCGGCGAAAAAGAGGCGATTTGCGATAGGCGCAGCTAAAATATCGTAATCATCGCCGCTCCCACCGGGGCGTATATAAGAATATGAGCCGCCTGCGAATGGGTCTGCTCCCCAGCGTGTGATCAGCCAGCCTTGTGGTTGCGGAATGGATGATCCAAAGATGGTTTGTAAAACTGTCATTGCCTTTTGAATAATTTGATTATCTGTGAACTTTTCAATCTGTAGACCAAAGTTGGCGGCGTTGAAAGCCAGCAAAACCGGTCGTCCAAGATATTTGTTGAAGTTATAGGTTTCACCCCATTGCCCTTTGTCTGCTGAGATATAACCGAAAACCTCCGTATCCTTTTCCCAAAAAACGGAAGGGAAAAGAAGATAGACCTTATTCAAAATCCCCATGCCCAGATTTTGAAGAGCATTCAGTTTACGAGTGGGTAGCGACGGCGAAAATGTTACCGAACCGCTCTTAAGTACTCCCAATGGAATGGTGATGAGAGCCCGTTCAGCACTGAAAACTCCCTTATTGGTCGTTAAGGTAACCCCCTTGCTATCGTATGTGATATTTTTTACGACTTGCTCGAGGCGGATATCCAGCTCGTTTGCCAAACCGTTGATGATCTGATCATAACCCTGTGGGAATAATCCATCTGCTCCGATGTTATCTAAATCCTGATCCCAATTGAATAAGGACATATCTGCCACATCACCGCTTTCTTCATGTTCTATGGTTGTATTGATGGCGAAATTGAGTTCGCGCAATTCCTGGGTGGTAAATTTTTTCCTGGCGATTGTCTGGTCGAACGCTTTTTTAAGCGAGATATCAGCTAAATCATCCGCCTCCATATTCTCACGCAGACTATCCAGTTCACTGAGAAGATTTGTGAGGCGCAAGTCAACTTTTTCCATCTGGG